>JANNBG010000192.1:0-7328 GCA_031385205.1 Rhodobacterales bacterium | reverse complement strand
TAATTTGGGCGCCAACTCACTCATGGCCACCATCCTGAAAAGCACTCCAGCGGCACTTAACGGCCCACATTGGCCACATTTGCGCAGACACAAACCCTAATTCCCCGCCTTCGTCACCGTCCCTGTCACCCCGTCCCAGGCCCCCGCCTGCAGTGCCAGCCCCAGCACCCGCTCCGGGTTCGTCGGGGGCGGCATCACGACCCCCTCCAGCCGCTTGAACCCGAACCTCCCGTAATACGGCGCGTCCCCCACCAGCAGCACCCGTTCCCACCCCATCCGCCGCGCCTCTGCCAGGCTTTCCGTCATCAGCAATCCGCCCAGCCCCTCGCCCTGCCGCGTCGGATGCACCGCAATCGGCCCCAGCAGCAGGATGTCATGCTCCCCCACCTCCGCCGGCCAGTACCTTATCGCCGCCGCCAACACCCCATCTTCGCGCAAGACCAAGCACAAGGGTGCCACCGTCGGCACCCCCTCCCTCAACCGATACGATGACAGCGCGTTACGCCCCGGCGCAAAGCACAGGTCATACAGCGCCTCCACCTCCCACCAGTCCGCTTCGCATTCTTCCTCAAGCTGGTACAATGCACCCTCACATCCGCCGCAAATCGCGGTTAGCATGGCACCCTGCAGCAAGGAAGCCCACATGTTCTACCGCCCCGCCGATGGCCACGGATTGCCGCACAACCCCTTTAACGCCATCGTGGCCCCCCGCCCCATCGCCTGGATTTCCACCAGTGGGCCCATGGGTGACAACCTCGCCCCCTATTCCTTCTTCAATGCAATCGCCTATAGCCCGCCCCAGATCATGTTCGCCTCCACCGGCATCAAAGACACCCTCCGCGCCATCCGCGCCACTGGCGTCTTTGCCGTCAACATCGTGGAGGCCGCAATGCTGCAGGTCATGAGCGACACCTCCGCCGCATTGCCCCCCGGCACTGATGAATTCATCGCCTGCAACGTCGCCAAAGCCGCCTGCACCCAGATCGACTGCCCAAGGGTCGCAAATGCCCCCGCCACCCTCGAATGCCGCGTGATACAAGAGGTTGTGCTGAAGGGGCACGACAACATCATGACAATCGCCGAGGTGGTGGGTGTGCACCTGCGCGACGACTGTGTGGTGGGTGGGCGGTTCGACGTGGGTGTGTTCCACCCCGCCGCCCGGTTGGGGTATATGGATTATACGGTGGTGGAAGGGCTGCGAGAGGTGCGGAGGCCCGATGAACGGTAGGGTGCGTGCTCGCACGCACCATCGCGCTGGCGGACCCACACTTCACGCGTTGCATTGCAGTCGCTGAACCATAGCCCGCACGAACGACCACATTACCCTCTTCAAAAAGTGAGCCATCAGCGATCTTTTCAGGTCTTGAGCGTTCGGGCAACTCACCCCGCTTCACCTATGGCAGTCTTACCGAGTCTCTTCCATGATAAAAATATCATAAGGCCCGAAGCTCGGTTCTCCATTGTGCGTACAACTCCAGAACCGTCCAGCACCGTCTGATATAAGATACCTCTCATTCTCATGGCGACACTTCTGTGTCGAAAAATCATGGTCTGAAACCCAATCAAAGACTGATATTGGACCGCGCATTTCAATAATGGACGAAAGCGGTCGCCTATTTTTTTGCGGATACATCAGACAATCTGTTTCTGGAATGGGCCCAAGCTCATGGACAATTTTGCACTCCACAAGACGCCCCGTGAGGAAATTTCGTAATCCGTCAATGTCTGTAACAATAAGTCCCCACAGGGCCGTATGAAGCGGATCAACGCCACCCCTTACGAGAGTTATACTGCCATCGTCATTTACGGAAGAAATAGTCCCGAGAACGTCTCTGACGTAATTCGGGGCTCCGGCTCCACGATCACTATGAAAGACAGCGGGCTTCTCAAATATGATATAGGCGAACCCTATTCCAAACGTAAAACATATCATCAAAATCCGGCTGACACTCGACCTAAAATACTTTCCAAAGATCTCAAGCACCTTGACCGCCATAGACTGCTTTTCCGGAACCCACGCAATGAAACAACCTAAGCGTGTCACTTTTAAGGCGATCAATGGGCGAAGCGTACCTTTTCGCACGCTCTTTGACAAACGTATTGACGCACTGACGTCTGGTTCATTTGACCAAACCAATGCAGCATATAGGGTGTGCTTCAGCGCACCATGGCCACCGTCAGAATGGTGCGCTGAAGCACACCCTACTCATCCACCCGGCCATCACCGGCATCATGCAGCGCAATCAGCCAAGGGCGTGACTTCCCCTGCCGCCCCCGCTAGCATTGTTGTGCAACAGAAAGGCTCCCCATGCACACCATGCTCGGCATCATCGGCGGTTCGGGTGTCTATGACATCGACGGGTTGGAAGCGGCCAGTTGGACCACCGTCAAAACCCCCTGGGGCAGGCCGTCCGATGATCTGCTGATCGGCCGCCTGAATGGCACCCCCATCGCCTTTGTGCCAAGGCACGGGCGCGGGCATGTGCAGACGCCATCCACCATCAACTCCCGCGCCAATATTGATGCGTTAAAACAGGTGGGTGTCACCGATATCATCGCCGTCTCCGCCTGCGGCTCCCTCAGGGCCGACTATGCCCCCGGTGATTTTGTGCTGGTCGATCAATATATTGACCGCACCTTCGCGCGTGAAAAGTCCTTCTTCGGCCCCGGTTGCGTGGCCCATGTGTCCGTCGCCCAACCCACCTGTCCACGCCTCACCGCCCTGTGCAGCACCGCCATAACAGGCGCAAAAATCCACCCCACCGGCACCTACCTCGCCATGGAGGGCCCGCAATTCTCCACCCTGGCTGAGTCCCGCCTGTATCGCAGCTGGGGTGCCGACATCATCGGCATGACCGGCATGCCCGAGGCGAAACTCGCAAGGGAAGCCGAGCTTTGCTATGCCTCCGTCGCCATGGTCACCGATTTCGACTGCTGGAACGATACCCATGTTGATGTCACCCAGGTCATCGCCACCCTGCAAACCAACGCAGGCACAGCCCGCACCATGGTCGCCAACCTTGCCAAAACAATCAACAAATCCCACCCAACCTGCCCCCACGGCTGCGACCACGCCCTCACCCACGCCATCATGACCGCCCCGCAAATGCGCGATGCCGACCTGATCGCCCGCCTCAAAACCATCGCCGGACGCGTGCTGTGAAGGCCCTCATTCTGTCTCTCTTGCTCGCTCTCCCTGCCCATGCGCAGGATGCCATTCCCTCTGGCGGGTTGTTGTCTGACAAGGATTTGCTGCGCCTTCTCACCTGTGGGGCAAAACCTGACGGCGATTGCACGGTGCGCCCTGTACGCTGGCGCAATCCTGACCTGACCATCAGCTTTGGCCCCATCCCGCGCGGCTACTATGACAAGCGCGCCGCCCGGATTGAACACTCCCTTGATCTCGCCATCGCCACGATCAATGCCGCAGGTTCCGCTGTGCATCTGACCCGCGTGACAGGCCGCGCCGACATTGAACTGCGCCCTACCCTGTTTCGCATGGGCGACAAAATTCATGGTGAAGACGGCGTCACCAGCGGCCAGCACATGTCCGAAGGTCTGTTCTCCATCCAGCCCGATCTGGGGGGCCGCATCCATAGCGCAACCATCCTGATCGCCCGCGATGCTGCGATGCCCAACATCCGCTCCATCGTGTTGGAAGAGATGACCCAATCGCTCGGATTCCGCTTTGATGTGCGGGGCGGGGCCTATCAGGACACCTCGATTTTTGCGCAATGGGGCAATCGTATCAAAGACATAGAAGGCCAGGATGCTGCCATCCTGCGCCTGTATTATCCGGGGGACTGATGAAGAAAACCGTCAAAGACTACATCCGCACCATCGTGGATTTTCCGCATGAAGGCATCCTTTTCCGCGATGTCACCACCCTTTTCGCCGACCCGCGCGGGTTCCGCATGTGCGTCGATCAGCTGCTGCAACCCTATGCCGGCCTGCGCATCGACAAGGTCGCGGGGCTGGAGGCGCGGGGCTTTATCATCGGTGGCGCAGTGGCGCATCAGCTGTCGACCGGCTTTGTGCCGATCCGCAAAAAGGGCAAACTGCCGGGCCGCACGATTGCACAAAGCTATACGCTGGAATACGGCGAAGCGGTGATGGAAGTGCATGACGACGCTTTGAAACCGGGCGAAAAAGTGCTGCTGGTTGATGACCTTTTGGCCACGGGCGGCACGGCGGCGGCGGGGATCAGCCTGATTGAACGGCTGGGGGCCGAGGTTGTGGGCTGCGCTTTCGTGGTCGATCTGCCGGATTTGGGCGGGCGGAAAAAGCTGGAGGCGATGGGGATGGATGTGCATGCCTTGTGCGCGTTTGAGGGGCTGTAAAACCAAAATCCTGCGAAGGATTTTGCAATTTCGTTCGAACAAAATTGGTTTCTCGCAGTTTACCCAATCGTAATCCGAATCGCGCTAGAACTTGTGCGTCGGTGGAACCCACTGACGGGGCGCTGCTTGCAATCACGTGACCCTTTCTACCCCAGCCCCGCAGGCTCGAACGGTCTGCGGGGTGTCACGTATCTGACGGGTCGTCCCGCATCGCAAGTCCGCGCCTGCGTTCCACGCCCTGCGCGAGCACCAGCCAGACAAAGGCCAGCATCGGGCCCCAGAACATCGCAAACCACAGGGATCGTCGCAGATAAACACCAGCCGTGTGCAACGGCCGCGTTGCAAAGTCACCGATCACATCCGTGCCAAGTGCCTGATATTGAACAGTAAATACCACAGCCCCCATCACCCACAACACAAAGCCCGTCACGCAAACCGCTCCGAAAACCCGCCGCTGTGACACGCCCTTTCCCGCCAACACCCCCGGCAATACCGAAACCACCGCCAGCAGTCCCAATACGGGGCCGACGGAATTGCCCCAACCCACCGCGTCATACCACACGCCCCGCCTCCATCTGCACCACGCTTCCCGCCAGCCGCGCCACCTCATCGCCCGCATGGCTCACATACAGAATCGGCACCCCAGCCGTATCGCGCACCCGTTCCAGATAGGGCAGAATCTCCGCCTTCCGCGCCGTATCGAGCCCCGACAGCGGCTCGTCCAGCAGCAGCATTCGTGGCCGCATCAGCAGCGCCCGCCCCAGCGCCACCCGCTGCCGCTCCCCCCCTGACAATCCCGCTGGCCTGCGGCCCAACAGCCCGCCGATGCCCAACATATCAACCACAGCGTCCCAATCATGCACCCCGCCATAGGTCAGGTTGCCCCGCACCGTCATGTGCGGAAACAACCGCCCCTCCTGAAACACCACACCAAAGCCGCGCTGGTGCGCAGGCACCCAGATGCCCTTGTCGCACAGCACCTGACCGTCAAACACAATCCGCCCCATATCAGGCCGCAACAACCCCGCCACCGCATTGATAACACTCGTCTTTCCCGCCCCTGATGGCCCCACCAGCGCCGTCACACCGCGTGCCTCAAACGCCACATCCAGCGTGAAATCCCCCATCCGGTGCTGCACCGAAACCTCCAGCATCACGCCCCCACCCGGCGGGCAACGCTGCGTGACACCCATTCCGATGCCGCCAGTGCCCCCATCGCAATCGTCACTGAAATCACCACCATCCGCGTCGCAGCAGCCTCGCCCCCCGGCACTTGCAGCGCAAGGAATATCGCCGTGGGCAGGGTCTGCGTCTGCCCCGGAATATTCGCGACAAACGTAATCGTCGCGCCAAATTCGCCCATCGCCTTGGCAAAGCCAAGGATCACCCCCGCAATGATCCCCGGCAGGATCAACGGCAAGGTTACCGTGCGAAACACGCGGCCTGGTGAGGCTCCTAACGTCGCAGCAGCCCCTTCCAACCGCCGATCCACCGCCTCAATGCTCAACCGGATTGCCCGCACCAGCAGTGGAAATGCCATCACCCCAGCCGCAAGGGCCGCCCCGAACGCATTGAACGCAAAGGTAAATCCGGTCCAGTCATACAAGGCTTGGCCAATGTATCCCTGCCGCCCAAAGGTCAGCAGCAGCAGATACCCCGTCACCACGGGCGGCAGGATCAGCGGCAGATGCACCAACCCATTCAGCACCCCATGCCCCCAGAACCGCCCCCGCGCCAGCGCATAGGCCACCGCAATGCCAATCGGCAGACTGACCAAAGTGGCCCAGACGGACACCTGCACTGACAGTGCCAAGGCCTGCCATTCGCCGGGCGTCAGGGTCATGGAGGTGGCAAAAAGCCCTGCGCGGCAAAGGTCTTTTGCGCCGCAGGGCTGGTCAGATGGTCCAGAAACGCCGCAGCAGCCGGGTCTGCGGTCACGGTCAGCGCCGCAGGATAGGTGATCGGCGCATGGCTCGCCTCAGGGAAAGTACCCAGCACCGTCACCAAAGGCTCCGCCACTGCATCGCTTGCATAGACAACGCCCATCACCGCCTCACCACTGGATACCAGGGCCAAGGCCGCCCGCACGTTTTCGGACTGCACGACCGAAGGTTCCAGAACCGGCCAAATCCCCAGATTTTCCAAGGCCGCCTTGCCATATTGCCCTGCAGGCACCGAATCCACAAAGGCCATCGACAGCTTGCCTCCGCCCAGCATGCCCAGCAGGTCCATCCCCGGCGCAATCTCCACCGCAGGGGCGGCATCATGCGCAATCAGCACCAGACGGTTGCCTGCAATATCGTGCCGCGTGGCGGGCTGGATCAGGTTCTTTCCGCCCAGATCATCCATCCAGTCTTCTGACGCCGAAATAAAAATATCTGCAGGCGCGCCTTGGGCAATCTGTTTGGCCAGCGCGGCACTGCCACCATAAGACAGCACCACCATCTCACCCGTTTGCGCTTGCCAATCAGCCGCAATCTGGTCCAGCACCGTTTTCAGACTGGATGCCGCAAATACGGTCGTATCGGCGAGCACGGCCATGGGCAGAAGGGCGAGGATCAGGGCAAGGGTGCGCATCGCATCCTCCGTTATGTTTTCAGGAACATAACCCTAACCCCGCCTACCACGCAAGTCACTCCGCCAGCAACGCCCGCAACGCCGCCAGATCATCCGCCCCCACCTCGCGCAACAAATCCTCGATCCGCCGATAATGCGCCAGCACTGCCAACCCCGTCTCCGTCAACTGCGCCCCGCCACCCTTCACCCCACCGCGTGCCGTCACCACCACAGGTTCGCGGAATGTCGCATTCAAGGTCTCCACCAAAGACCAGGCACGTTTATAACTCATCCCCATCGCAGCCCCCGCTGCTGTGATGCTGCCCGTATCGCGGATATGTTCCAGCAGCTCCGCCTTGCCCGGCCCCAACATCGCGTTGGACCCGAACAGGATACGCAACCGCAGGCGGGTGGCATCTTCATCCATCACAT
>JANNBG010000164.1:0-4527 GCA_031385205.1 Rhodobacterales bacterium | reverse complement strand
CATGGTTTCTCGACGGCTTCTCCCCCGCAAAGAACCCTGAACTCTGGGGCCAAGACCTGCTCGCAGAAGTCGCCCGGCATACGAACCAAAACGGCACCTTTGCCACCTATACTGCCGCAGGCCATGTCCGTCGTGCCTTGCAAAGCGCCGGTTTCCATGTCACCCGCCAACCCGGCTTTGGCCACAAACGCCACATGACCACCGGGACGCTCCTGTGAAAAAGAACACCCGCACCGGCATCTGGCTCATGATCCTCGCCGTCACCATCTTTGCCGCCCAGGACGGCTTTTCCCGCCACCTCGCCGATACCTACAACGTCCTCATGGTCGTCATGATCCGCTACTGGGGTTTCGCCGCCTTCGTCCTGATCCAAGCCCTGCGTCAGCCAAACCGCCTCCACTCCATCGCCACCAAACGCCCCCTTCTTCACCTCACCCGCGCCTGCCTGCTCGTCGCCGAGGTTTGCATCATCATCTGGGGCTACACCCTGATCGGCCTGATCGAAAGCCATGCCATCTTTGCCGTCTGCCCCCTGCTCGTCGCCGCCCTGTCCGGCCCCATCCTCGGCGAACGCCTCGGCCTGCGCGGCTGGGCCGCCATCATCGCCGGCATGGCAGGCGTTCTCGTCATCCTGCAACCCGGCACCGGCGTCTTTACCCCCGCCGCCTTGCTGCCCTTTGCCGCAGCCTCCATGTTCGCCCTCTACGGCATCCTCACCCGCATGGCCTCATCCACCGATGCCCCCTTCACCAGCCTGTTCTGGTCCGGCACCATCGGCGCTGTCCTCATGACCCTGATCGGCCTGCCCTATTGGCAACACATGACCCCCATCGATTGGGCCATGATGGTCATCTACGCCACCCTCGCCTTGTTGGGGAACTACGTCCTCATCAAAACCTATGACACCGCTGAGGCGAGCGTCGTCCAACCCTTCGCCTACCTGCAAATCGTGCTGGTCAGCATCATCGGCGTCACCATCTACAACGAACCCCTCAAACCCCACGTCATCATCGGTGCCGCCATCGTCATCGCCGCAGGCCTCGTCACCCTGCTCACCACCAAAGCCACCCCCACGGAAGACCCCCACTAACTTCCTCTGTTCTCAACTATCTCGGGGTCCGGGGCAGCGCCCCGGGTCTAGCCGTGGTGTCGTTCGGACCCGTGGATCACATCGGGCCACCCGTGTTTGCAACGAACGCATCCGGCACCAAGGTCTGGACGGCGAGCACCCTCGCCTTCGGCGGCGTCCGCACCACCACGGGCACCCCCATCACCACCCGCTTCCCCGGCCAATGGTTCCAAAGCGAATCCGGCTTGCACCAAAACAGGATGCGCGACTACGATCCGACCACGGGGCGGTATCTGCAAGCCGACCCGCTGGGGTTGGTCACAACTGCGGAAATGGTGGATAGCGAATGCAGCTGCGAGAATTGACTTTTCCGATTGCAGTGTCGCGACCGTCTTCGCTGATAGGCGGTCGCAACGCTGGCTTACACAAAAGGTCGAAGTTCGACTTCAGTGTCGCGGAGTATTTTCTTAAAGGCGGTTATGATAACGCCAAGATTTATGACGCGCGCGGAAAGGAATTTGAAGTTGTCAGCATCGAATTCAGACAGCCCAACTGGGTTTATTACTTTCTTCAGAGAGCGGACAATTTTTTCATTTTCCCCATTAAAGACAAGACAGACATGGTGCGGGTTGACATGGTTCTTCAGCAAACACGAGAGCTTTCCTTAAACCAGTTTTGTAACGAGTTTCGCAAAGTTGCTCTGGAACATCCGACTTGGTGGAAGCGACATTCGTCTCATGCTGAAATTGAACAAATGTTCAGCAGCTGCACGACATTCGCCCAAGCGATAAATGACATTGGCGTCCTTGACCCAACGGGTCGAGAAAAGCTCCCCGGAAAATCGACGCTGGTTGTAGACTTGCGGTGAACTGTGCTGCGCGCAATTTCCCCAACCGCCTCACCTCCATCGCAAAAGGGGCGGGTGGCACGCGGGTGTTCACCTATGATGCGGCGGGGAATGTGACGTCCGACAACCGTACCGGGGGTGGGTATGGCTATACCTATGACGCTGCCGGGCGGATGGCGACGCTCTCCATCAACGGCGTGCTGCAGGCGGAGTACAAATACGACTTCGCCGGGCGGCAGGCGGTGCGGAGGCTGCCGCAACTGGGGGTCACGCTGCACTCCGTGTTTGATGCGCTGGCAGTAGGGCGGGCTTCAGCCCTCCACCCCCTTCACATACCAAATCATCCCCTAACGTCATACAAACGTACGCACGTAAATCAGACATTCCGCAGACCCGCAGCATACGTCGTTTTCCCCACGTTTTTCGCCCCTTACCCACCCTACCCCCGCAATTCCGCGCTGATGCGCACTGGCCCGACAGCCCCCTTCAACTTCGCCCGGTAGATCACCAGACTTTCCACCACCCGCATCACATAGGTCCGTGTTTCCGACAGCGGGATCGTCTCCACCCAATCCACCACATCCACATCCGCATTTCTTGGGTCGCCAAACGCCGTGATCCAGCCCCGTGGCCGCCCCGGCCCCGCGTTATAGCCTGATGCCACCAGCGCCACCGATGGCCCGAATTCATCCACCAAGGTCCGCAGATAGGCCGCCCCATGCGCCACATTATACGCCGGGTCCGTCGTCAGCTTTGCCTCGTCAAACGGCAGGCCCGTCACATCCGCCATCATCTTTGCCGTCCCCGGCATCACCTGCATCAGGCCCTTTGCCCCTGCCGGACTGACCACGCCCACGTCAAACTCGCTTTCCCGCCGCGCGATCGACAGGGCCAATGCCCGGCTGACCACCAACCCCTCCGGCACCATATCCGGCACCGGAAAATACGCCCGCGGCAAAATCACCCCGCGTTCCGCCGCAGCCTTGGCCACCAACAGCGCGATATGCGGCTCGTCCATCTGCAGAAACGCATCCGCCAACTGGTCCAGCTCCACGCCATCCAGACTTTCCGCAAGCTGCAACACGAACCGCTTTGCCAGCGTACGATCCCCTGCCGCCAGGATCAACCGGGCGGCTTTCAACACAGAATCATCTGCAAAAGCAGCACCTTGCCAGTCTGCCGGTCGCTTATCCGACAGCAGCCCCACATCCAACGGCAACCCCAACCGCTCTGCCGACAAAAGTCCATAATAGGCCGTGGAATGCTTCGCCGCCCCCCTGTAAGCCGCTTCCGCCTGCGCATCCCGCCCCAGCGCCTCATAGGCCCGGCCCTGCCAATACAATGCGCGTGACAGGCTGATCGGCGTCACCACTGCGGCCTGCAAGCGTTGGAAATGCCCCAAAGCCGCCCCCGCATCCCCCAGTTTGCGCAAGGCCACAAACCCCGCCACAAATTCCAGATCCGCGTAATCCGCCCCTGCCGTCAACCAATGCTGCGACGCCACCTGATACGCCTCCCGCGCATCCCCTGTCCGCATCAACAGCCGCGCCAAACTCGCCCGCCGCGCCGCCCATGCCGCAGGGTCGCCCAACCGCGCCGCACTGCTGCTGCGGTCCAGGATCATCGCCACCGCGTCCGCCGTGCGGTCCTTGCGCATCCGGTACACAAACCGTGCGTGCGCCAGCCCCGCGTCATCGGCCACCGCCTTTGGCACCGCCTCCACCAAGGCTGACGCATCAGCCGCTTCTGCCGCCAACGCCAACCGCGCCACAGCCAAGGCCCGCCAGTCATCTGACACCCGCGCCAGCATCCGCTGGGCCTCTGCTGCCCGCCCAGCCCACAGCAATCGGTCCAGCCGCGCCCAGTGCACCGATTTCAGCGTATCGCCATAGACCCCCAACAGGGCATCCTCTTGCTCCGGCGTGAACGTCAATTCCGTCCACGCCCGCACCGCCTCGGCCTGTGCCGCATCCCCCGGCCCCAACGCCCGGATCAGGGCCAAAGACCCCGCCGCCGTCTCCGGTTTCCCTGCCGCGAAATACGCAATCACCCGGGCAGGCGTCGACGACCGTGCCACCGCTACCTCGCCCTTTTCGTGCAACAACGGCAGCCCCGGCCAATCCTTGCGCCGCACAAGGAACGCCTCATACTCCCCCAAATCCCCCTCACCCGCCCGCAAGCGCCGCCATTCCACCACATCCCGCGCAATATCACCGGCATCCGCAACCGCCGCCTGTGCCCCCGTCCAATCCCCCGCCTCCGCAAAGCGGAACGCATTGCGCAACGCCGCAGAGTCATCCGCAGCCGCAGGCAGGGCCATCAAACAAAAGGCAAAAATCCGGGCGATCAGGTGTTTCATCGGGCAACAATGCCGCAAGCCCACCCGCCCTTCAACAGACGATCCCGTTATCAGCGGCTAGCCAATCACCCCGCGCACGCCCCCCGTCTGCCCCCGGTCCATCAGCACATTGTCCAAAATCACACACGCCATCATCGCCTCGCCCACCGGCACTGCCCTGATCCCCACACACGGGTCATGCCGCCCCTTCGTCACCAGATCGACCTCGTCACCCACCACATTCACCGTTGCCCGCGGCGTCAGGATCGAACT
>JANNBG010000068.1:0-14865 GCA_031385205.1 Rhodobacterales bacterium | reverse complement strand
AGGACTTGCCACAGCAAGTGCCACTGCACTCGCCGATAACGAGAGCATTAGAATGAAATTATTGCTATTATTTTGAGTGTTACGCATGTTATAAACTCCCTATTTGTGACACGTATTTTCTTTTCCAATCCCGGCATCACCTTGCAGTCTTCAAGCGTCACCGCCCTTACAAAAGGCCGCACCGCCTTGATCCACACGCAATCCCAGCGCGGGTCATCAGTCGTGCTATCCGGTGCGCTGGTGCGGCACACCTCAACAATTCCCACGACTTCCTTGCCGACATTGGAATGGTAAAAGAACCCGACATCACCAATCTGCATGGCCCGCATGTTGTTACGCGCCTGATAGTTGCGCACGCCGTGCCATTCCTCGCCTACGTCACCCTTGGCCACTTGGTCAGGCCAGCCCCAGACATCGGGTTCCGATTTGAACAACCACTTGGCCATCAGCCGATCATCCTTTTCCATTCGGTCACTGTCACAGACGCAAACAGCCCTGCCTTGGCATAGGGGTCATTTTCTGCCCATTCCCGGGCCTGATCGATCGTGTCCATGTTCAAGACGATCAAAGACCCGTTCATCTCGCCCGTGTCGCTGACGAAAGGCCCGGCCAGATCAACCACACCCGTCGCGGCGATATAGGCCAAATGCGCCGGGCGGGTCGCTGTTCGCAGGTGCAGATGGTTGGGTTTATCGTGGCAAATCAGGGCAATGTGCATCGTTTTTCCTTTTTTGGTGGCCCATCATCCGGGCGTTTCATTCCTGCCGCAAGGGGCGTGACAACAAGGTTTGTACCGCCTGCTCCACAGAAATTGTCCCCTGCGTCACAGCCGCGACTGCATCCATCAACGGCGCATCCAGCCCCATCCTTGCCGCCATACGGCTGGCCGCCATGGCAGTGGCCACCCCTTCAACTGTCTGACCTGCAACGCAAATTTCGCCCGCACCAATCGCCATGCCCTGCCGAAAGTTGCGTGATTGCGCCGATGTGCAGGTCAGCACAAGGTCACCCAAACCCGACAACCCTGCAAGCGTTTCGGCCCGCGCACCCAGTGCCACGGCAATCCGCGTCATTTCAGCATAACCCCGCGCAATCACGGCGGCACGGGCGCTTTCACCAAAACCGGCGCCAATAGTGATGCCCGCTGCGATGGCAATCACATTCTTGAACGCCCCACCCAGTTCAGCCCCGCGGACATCTGACGTGGCATAAATCCGCAGGTTTGATGTGGAAAACTGCACCTGCATGGCCGCAGTGCGTGCACCATCGGCACAGCCCAGCGTCAAGGCGGTGGGCAGGCCACGCGCCACGTCAATCGCAAAGCTGGGGCCGGTCAGCACGGCAGGTATGGCTGTGGGCACAGCATGGCGGATGGCATCGGTCGGGCCCTGCAGCGTGGTCAGGTCAATGCCCTTGCAACAGGCGACAAGCGCCATTTTCGCAAGTGTAAGCCGGTTTTCGGCCAGAAAAGCCACCAAGGCCTGTGCTGGCAGGGCAAGCAAGACGGTTGTGCCTTTTTCCATCGCCGAAAAGCTGGCGGTGATCTGCAGCTGTGTGGGAAAGATCGCACCCGGCAGATGCCGCAGGTTCTCGCGCCGGTCTTGCAGCACAAGCGCCTGCCCCGCATCCCGCGCCCACAGCGTCACGTCCCGCCCACCGCGCGACAGCGCAATGGCCAATGCCGTGCCGAATGCCCCCGCGCCAAGCACCCAGATCATGCCTTGGCCCCCTTCTTGCCAGACCCCAGCAAGGCGGCCTGAAGGTCATCCAGCGGCCAACGTGGGCGTGCGGCCAGATCCATACCGTCCGTCAACCCCAGCCCAAACCGTTCAATCCCCACCCACGCAATCATCGCCGCATTGTCCGTACAAAGTGCCAAAGGCGGTGCCAGAAATGCGCAACCCAATCCCGCACATTGCGCCTTCAACACGGTCCGAATGGCCCCATTCGCCGCAACACCCCCTGCCACGGCAACCATCGGCACCTGTGGTGCATCCTGCAAATACGCAGCAATCGCCCGCCGGGTCTTTTCCGCCAGCACATCTGCCACCGCCGCCTGAAACCCTGCACATAAATCGGCGCGGTCCTGCGCGGTCAGCCCACCCTGCGCACAGACCAAAGCATCCCGCGCCCGCAGAACGGCAGTTTTCAGCCCGGAAAAGGAAAGATCGCACCCCGCGCGGTCCAGCAATGGCCGTGGAAAGCAGAACCGCATCGCATTACCCACCAACGCCGCCTGTTCCACCGCTGGCCCCCCCGGCTGTGGCAGCCCCAGCAGTTTGGCCACCTTGTCAAACGCCTCGCCCGGCGCGTCGTCAATCGTGCCACCCAAACGGTGAAACGACACCGCACTACGCACGATCAGAAACTGGCAATGCCCGCCCGACACCAGCAGCATCAGATAGGGAAACACCGCACCATCCGTCAGCCGTGGCGTCAACGCGTGCCCTGCCAGATGGTTCACCCCCACCAAGGGTAGGCCCGTCGCCGCAGCCAACCCCTTGGCCAGCATCACACCTGACAACACCCCCCCAATCAGCCCCGGCCCCGCTGTGACAGCAATGCCATCCAGATCGGCCAACCGCACGCCAGCCTGGCCCAGCGCCGCCTCGACGCAATAATCCAACCGCTCCACATGCGCGCGCGCCGCGATTTCAGGCACAACACCGCCAAAGTCGCGATGCAGGGCGGTTTGGCCTTCAACAACGGATGACAGGATGGCCCGATCACTGCCCACCACGGCGGCAGCCGTGTCATCACAGCTGGATTCGATCCCCAGATATGTCAGTTGCGCCGTCATCATCCGCCCGTTGCCAGACACCTGTTGGGCAGGTAACACCGCAGGCATGGTCATACAATCCCGCCCTCTGCAGCTGTTGCTGACCCGGCCAAAGGCGCAAGGCCTGCGCTTTGCCAAACAGTTGCGCGCGGGTCTTGGCCAAACGTTCCAGATAACATATTCGCCGCTGATTCAGCCCGTATTCCTGCATCCGCCACTTTCCAAAACACAGTATCACGCCGTCGTCTTGACGTCTGAGACTGCGGCTATGGCGGCAGAATCCTACGACGGTCTGCCAAAGCTCGCCTATTGTGTCGGAGATCAGACAGCACGCGCCGCTCGCCGCGCGGGTTTTGTGACACAGTCAGCGGCGGGGGATGCAGAGGCACTGATCCGGATGATTTTGCAGACCTTCCCCAACCAACCCTTGCTGCATATGTGTGGCACCGATACGCGCGGCGACGTGGCCGAAAAGCTGAACAAGGCCAAAATAGAGACACATACCCTGACCGCATACAGACAAGATCCCGCGCCGTTGACCAAAGCGGCAGCACAAATACTGGCAGGCATTGACCCTATGATCATCCCATTGTTTTCACCACGCACGGCGCAGATTTTCGCCGCACAGGCGGAACCCATCGCCACTGCCCCGCTTTATGTTGTGGGGTTGAGTGCTGCAGTCATGGATGCCGTGGGCGCGTTGCCTTGTGTTGGTTTTGAAACGGCGACAGACCCAAATGCACAAGCCATGATCGCGGCTGTCGGTCGTATCGCCGATAAACTCCCCGTGGCTTGAACCCGTGGTGGGCATAGGACTAGGTTAGTGAAACGCCGGGTGTGATCCGGGCAGAACGGGAATCACGGCATGGCAGAGACGGATGATCCCAAAGATACAATTGCGGCGGATGTCGTGGAGGCGATTGTGGTGCCAGATGACCCCGCACCAGTGATCGCACAAACAGTCGTGCAGCGCCGCAATGGTGTACCTGCATTTTTGGGTGGTGCGGTTGCGGCAGTTCTGGGATTTGGCGTGGCGCAGGTCGTGCCGGATGGCTGGCCGCTGCAATCCACCGATGCGATTGTGGCAGAGGTTGCGGCGTTGAAAGCTGACTTGGCGACGTTGCAGGGAAAACTGGCCGAAATGCCAAAGCCGGATTTCACCCTTTCGGATCGCATTGCCGCACTTGAATCGCAGCCAACTCCGGATGTCATGCCATTGGCCGACCGCATTGCAGCGCTAGAGGCGCAGCCCACCCCGATCGCCGCGGACACGGGTGGTGGCATCAATGTGGCCACTTCTGTTTTGACCGCCCAAGCCAAAGATATCGCCGCCTTGCAGTCCGATATGGCCGCGTTAAAGGCGGGTGGCACCCTCTCGCCAGATATCGAGGCGAAACTGGCCGAGGCCGAGGCGCGTGCGGCGGCCATTGCGGCGCAAACCGAGGCAGATGCCATTGCCGCCCGCCAGCGCAACGCGCTCGACAGGTTGGCCATCGCCCTGGAAACCGGCGCGCCCTATGCCACCGCCATCGCCGACCTTGGCGATGCGGCCATCCCCGCCGTTCTGGCCGACAATGCCACCAATGGATTACCCGCCTTGCCCACGCTTCAAGCCAGCTTTCCCGATGCTGCCCGTGCCGCACTCGACGCTTCCCTGCGTGTCTCGTCAGGTGAGACATGGACAGACCGCGCCGCAGCCTTTTTGCGCAGCCAGACCGGCGCACGGTCGCTGACGCCGCGCGAAGGCAGTGATCCCGATGCCGTGCTATCACGCGCCGAGGCCGCTGTTGCCGACGGTCGCGTGGCCGATGCCATCACGGAAACGGCCGCTTTGCCCGCCGAAGGGCAGGCCGCACTCGCCACATGGCTGGAACAGGCCACGCTTTATCTGACAGCACAACAGGCGGTGGCGGACCTGCGCACCGCCCTGAAGGTGGAATGAACCGATTATGATCTGGTCGCTTGTCAAGGTGCTGCTGTTCGTGGCCGTCATCGCCGCGCTGACCTTTGGGGCCGGCGTGTTGCTCGATACCGGCGGCGGCATGCGCATCACGCTGGGTGGATACGAGTTCACACTTGGCCCGTTGCAGGCGCTGATTGCTATTCTGATCCTTCTGCTTGGGCTTTGGCTGATCCTCAAGATTGTCGGCTTCGTCGTGGCCGTTTTGCGCTTCATTAACGGTGATGAAACCGCAATTTCGCGGTATTTCGACCGCAACCGAGAACGCAAAGGCTATGACGCTGCGTCCGAGGCGCTGATGGCTCTCGCCTCCGGTGAGGGGCGTCTCGCCCTGTCGCGTGCGCAGCGCGCCGAGAAATATCTGGACCGGCCTGAACTGACGACGCTGCTGGTGGCGCAGGCCGCACAGGCGGCGGGCGATACCAAACGCGCGACTGAGGCGTATAAGGCCCTGCTGGCGGACCCGAAATCACGCTTTGTGGGCGTGCGCGGGCTGCTGGCGCAAAAGCTGGCCGATGGTGATACGGAAACGGCTTTGCGGCTGGCGGAAAAGGCCTTTGCGTTGAAACCGAAGCATCTCGAAACCCAGGATATCTTGCTGAAACTGCAATCCGAAAGCGCCGACTGGAAAGGTGCCCGCGCCACACTTGGGGCCAAGCTGAAGGCCGGTTCTTTACCGCGCGAGGTTTACCGCCGCCGCGACGCCGTGCTGGCCCTGCAAGAGGCGAAAACCGTGGTGGACGACGCGTCCAGCATCGAGGCGCGTGAGGCGGCGATCGAGGCGAACAAGCTGTCGCCCGATCTGATCCCGGCGGCGGCGATGGCCGCGCGCAGTTATATGATGAAGGGTGACAAGAAAAACGCCGCGCGTGTGTTGAAAAAAGCATGGAGCGTGCAGGCGCATCCCGATCTGGCCGCCGCCTTTGCCGAGATCGAACCGGAGGAAACGCCGGTGAAGCGCCTGAAACGCTTTCGCGACCTTGTGGGCAAAGACACATTTGGCAATGAAACCCGCATGTTGCTGACCGAACTTAACATATCCGCAGAAGATTTCCCCGAAGCCCGCCGCACCTTGGGCGATTTGCCCACGCGCCACCCCACGGCGCGATCTTTGGCGCTGATGGCAGCGGTGGAGCGTGGTGAAGGGGCCGATGATGCCACCGTGCGCGGCTGGCTGGCGCGCGCCCTGACCGCGCCCCGCGGCCCGCAATGGTGCTGTGACAAATGTCAGGCAATCCATGTGCAATGGGGCCCGATCTGCGACAACTGCGGTGGTTTCGACACCCTGTCATGGCGCGAACCGGTGGAAGGGTCCGGGCCAAGTGCCACGGGGTCTGAGTTGCTGCCACTGATCGTGGGCGGCCCGAAACCGGGCGTGGTCGAGGGTGATGTGATCGATGGTGAGGCGACAATTTAGGGCTACACACGCAGGCTGAGGAATGCTATCAGCCCGCCCAAGACGCCGCACTAGCTCAGTTGGTAGAGCATCGCATTCGTAATGCGGGGGTCGGGGGTTCGAATCCCTCGTGCGGCACCACTTCACCCTCCAAAATCATCCGAAAAAGCCTGTGATTTAAAGGTTTCCATGAGACTGTTTGCAAGACCCGCGAACAGTTCAAGGCATGGTCGCAGAACATGGGGCACGATTCCGTTGTCACCACCATCAGCGCCTATTGCCCCGTCTCGCGTAAACGGCAGACGGAATTGACTTGCAACTTGGCTTGACCCCCCATGCCCCTTGCGCGACTGTCCCCGAAAATACATCGGGGCAGGCATGTTTCAGCAAACGTTCAAAAATCTTGACGACATCATGTTTCAGGAACCCGGCTGCAACACCGAGCTGGACTATGTGGAACAGTCGTCATGGATGCTCTTCCTCAAATATCTGGACGATCAGGAGGAGCAACGTTCGGTCGAGGCAAAGCTGACCGGCGAACCCTATGATTTTCTGTTTCACAAACGCTTTCGCTGGGGCACTTGGGCGCTGGATGACACCATGATCGGGGTCGATCTGATCGAGTTTGTGAATACCGCCCTGATGCCCTATCTGCGCGGCTTCAAAGCAAACGCCACCGGCCCCGATACCATCGAATACAAGATCGGTGAGATTTTCACCGAAGTCCGCAACAAGTTCCAGAATGGCTACATGCTGCGCGATGCGCTGGGCCTGATTGACCAGCTGACATTCGGCACCCAGGAACAGAAGCACGAACTGTCTGACCTCTACGAAACCCGCATCAAGAACATGGGCAACGCCGGGCGCAATGGCGGGCAGTACTACACCCCCCGCCCCCTGATCCGTGCCATGATTGCCGTTACCGCCCCGCAACTAGGTGAGCGGATTTATGACGGGGCCGCCGGGTCTGCGGGCTTTCTGTGTGAGGCCTATGAGTACCTGCGCCCAAAGGCCACCAGCCCCACCGCCTTGCAAAACCTGCAAAGTCGCACCTTTTATGGCAAGGAACAGGCCCCCTTGGCCTATGTCATCGGCCTGATGAACATGATCCTGCATGGCGTATCCGCGCCAAACCTGCTGCGCACCGATACGCTGGCAGACCGGATTGCCGATATTGAGGAGAAAAACCGCTACCACGTCATCCTTGCCAACCCGCCGTTTGGCACCAACAAGAACCGCCAGTTGCAGGCGAACTTTCCCATCAAATCATCCGAATCCGCCTATATGTTTCTGCAGCACTTCATTGAATCGCTCAAAGCTGGCGGTAGGGCGGCCATTGTCATCAAGAACACGTTTCTGAGCAATACCGATGGCGCATCCATAGCCCTGCGCAAGTTACTGCTGGATGAGTGTCATTTGCATACCATCCTCGATTGTCCCGGTGGCACCTTCCTTGGTGCGGGCGTCAAAACCGTGGTGCTGTTCTTTGAACGCGGGCGGCGTTCTCGCGATATCTGGTATTATCAACTGACCCCCGGTCGCAACATGGGCAAGACCAACCCCCTGAACGACGCCGATCTGGTGGAGTTTGTGACGCTGCAAAAGATCTTTGCCGTTGGCGATAAGTCATGGGTCGTTGATGCGCTGGCCTTGGATAAAACCACTTATGATCTGTCGGTGAAAAACCCGCATGCGCCCGAAGAGGCCGCCCTGCGCAGCCCCGCGCAGATTATTCAGGATATGCTGGATAGGGATGTTGAGACGGCAGGGATTCTGGAAACCATCCGGGGGATGCTTTGAAACTGGGGTGGGAGGTGAAGGCGCTGGGGGAGGTTGCAACCGTCACCAAGCGCCAAGGTGGTTCGCGGCCTTTGCCTTACGTTGGGCTTGAAGACGTTTCGTCTGGCGGAAATGGTCAGTTCTTGGGTTCGATGGAACTCCAATCGGACAAGAGCACGACCTTTGAGTTCGAGCCGCGACACCTGCTTTATGGCCGCTTGCGGCCATATCTCAACAAAGTGCTGCTGCCCGATTTCGTAGGACATTGTTCCTCGGAGATATTTCCGATCCTTCCATCTGCGCAACTAGACCGCCGCTTTTTGTTCTATTGGATCACCAGTCAAACGACTGTGGAAGCCATCAACGAAACCTGCACCGGGGCGCGTATGCCAAGGGCGAACGTTGCCGACATATTCAACTTCCCAATCCCCCTCCCGCCCCTGGACGAACAAAAGCGGATTGTTGCGGTTTTGGATGCGGCGTTCGACGGCCTGTCCCGCGCCCGCGCCCACACCGAAACCAACCTCCAAAACGCGCGGGAGTTGTTTGAGAGTGTGCTGCGGGTATCCGCCGAAACTGATGCGGCAAAGTTCGGAACGGTCACTGTTGCGGAATTGGCGTTGGAAGTGACTGACGGCGATCATATGCCACCGCCAAAGTCGAAAACAGGTATTCCCTTTGTGACCATTTCCGATGTTCGCAAAGACACCCGCGAAATTGACTTTTCTAATACCTTCATGGTGCCCGAAAGGTACTTCAACGATCTGAAGGACAAGCGAAGGCCCCGCACCGGAGATATCTTATATACGGTGACCGGCGCGACTTTGGGTATTCCCATCCTTATCAAAGATGATCGGCCATTTTGCTTTCAGCGTCATATCGGATTGGTTCGACCCAAAGCATTAGTCAATAGTGAATGGCTCTACTTTATGATGATGTCGCCCTATGTTTTTAGCCAAGCCGATGGTGGGGCAACCGGGGCTGCGCAGAGGACGGTTTCACTTAGCGTCTTGCGTGGCTTCACGGTACCAAAGATACCTCTGGAACGACAGACTGATTTGGCCGCTAGTTTTCGCGCAAGGTGGGAGGCGTCATTTACAATGGCGGCCCACTACCGCGCCAAACTCGCTGATCTTGACGCCCTCCGCCAATCGCTCCTGCAAAAGGCCTTTGCGGGGGAGTTGACGTGATCTAGGCTCAACCCATGAATGATCCCAAAGCCATAGCGACGGAAACCGAAGCCGATACCCGGGCCAACCGGATTGATCCGGTGCTGCACGCGGCGGGATGGCTGCCACCGGGTGCCCATATCCGCCGCGAACAGATTGCCCCCGGTCGCATCGTGCCGGGGGGCAAACCTGCCAACCCGATGTCAGCCGATTATGTGCTGCATTACCGCGACCAGAAACTGGCCGTGATCGAGGCGAAACGCGCTGGGCTGGCGACCGCCGAAGGGGTGATGCAGGCCAAGGAATACGCCGCCCGCCTGAACGCCCCCTTCGCCTATGCCACCAACGGCCTGACATGGTACGAAATCAACATGAAAGGCGGCGAAGGTGTGGTCGCAGGCCCGCCAACACCTGCGGCGCTCTGGGACCGCGTCTATGCCCAGCCCAACGCATGGCGTAACCGTTTCGGCGCGGTGCCGTTCGAGGTGGCAGGCGGCAAATGGCAACCGCGGTATTACCAGCACAATGCGATTACGGCGGTGCTGGAGGCCGTGGCACTGGGCCAACGCCGCATCCTTTTGACGCTGGCGACGGGCACCGGCAAAACGGGCATCGCGTTCCAGCTGTGCTGGAAACTGTTCCAGTCGAAATGGAACCTTGGCGGCGAACCGACCCGCCGCCCGCGCATCCTGTTTCTGGCAGATCGGAACATTCTGGCCAGCCAAGCCTATAACGCGTTCGGGGCCTTTGAAGATGGGGCCAGAACCCGCGTTGACCCCACAGAAATCGCCAAACGCGGCGAAGTGCCCAAGAACGCGTCGATCTTCTTCACCATTTTCCAAACGCTTTCGACGGGTGGCGCGGGGAATGAGGCCTTCCGCCAATACCCGCCGGACTTCTTTGATTTCGTCATCATCGATGAATGCCACCGGGGCGGGGCGAACGCCGAAGGATCATGGCGCGCGATCCTCGACTACTTTGAACCCGCCTATCAGCTTGGCCTGACCGCCACCCCCAAACGCACGGACAACGCGGATACCTATGCGTATTTCGGTGACCCGGTTTATACCTATTCCCTGCGCGAAGGGATTGAGGATGGCTATCTGACACCATTCCGGGTGCGGCAGTATTCATCAACCATGGATACCTACACCTTTGACGGTGAAGATCGGGTGGTCGCGGGCGAGGTGGCAGACGGCACAAGTTTCGCAGAAAAGGACTTTAACCGGATCGTGCAAATGCGGGCACGCGAACTGCACCGGGTGCGGACGTTTCTGGGCGAAATCAACAAGGCGGAAAAGACGATTGTTTTCTGCGCAACCCAAGCGCATGCGGCCCTGATCCGCGACCTGATAAACCAAGAGGTGCGGCACCCGGACCCGTTCTATTGCGTGCGTGTCACGTCAAATGACGGAGCTGATGGCGACCGTCATTTGGAAATGTTCCAGCAAAATAGCAGATCGGTGCCGACGATCCTGACGACCTCACAAAAACTGTCGACAGGGGTGGATGCCAAGAACGTGCGCAACATCATCCTGATGCGCCCGATCAACTCGATGATCGAATTCAAACAGATCATCGGGCGGGGAACGCGGATCATTGAGGGGAAGGACTACTTCACGATCTATGATTTCGTGAAGGCGCATCTGAAGTTTGATGACCGGGAATGGGATGGTGATCCGGCGGCAGTGATCGTTGACCCACCGAGGCCACAGGGAGAACCGAAACCCCAAGGCGACGGCCCGGAACCTGTGCCGGGCGACGATCCGGCGGACCCTGTCGGCAGACCAGATATGGTGCAGATCGAATTGGCGCATGGGCATATTGTGAACATCGCAGCGACAACGTTCTGGGGGCCGGATGGCAAACCGATGAGCGCGCACGATTTCATCGCGCGCATGTTTGGCGATCTGCCAGACCTGTTCAAAGACGAAGACGAACTGCGGACACTGTGGGGCAACCCGGATACACGCAAAGCCTTGCTGCAACGCTTGGCCGAGAAGGGGTATGACGCTTTGGTGCTGATGCAGATCAGACAAGCGATCTTGGCCGAGAAAAGTGACCTGTTCGACGTGCTGGCGCATATCGCCTATGCGACCGATCCAAAGACACGGGCGGAACGTGCCGGCGCTGGCGTGGTGGCCGTCAATGCGGCATACGACACGAAGCTTGCAGCGTTCCTGAATTTCGTGCTTGGGCAGTATGTGGAAACTGGGGCCGAAGATTTGGACCGTTCAAGGTTGCCCGACTATCTGAAGCTGAAGTTTGGCAATCCAGCAGAAGGCGCGCAGGCTTTGGGGGGTGTGGACAGGGTGTTAGACTCGTTCATCAGCTTTCAAAGGCACCTTTATTCCTAGGCATCAAACCGATCTGGGGGTATCGCTGGGGGTATCGTAAAACAACTATAAAGCCTTGTTCACGTTTGGTGGGCCGCTCCTCCGCCCTTTGGGCGACGTCGCGGGGTTGGTCCCTTGCCGGGGTGCAGGGGGAAGCGTTGCAAAGATGCGTATTTTTGCAGACAGAAAGTCAGGGTTTCGGGACGTGAAGGATAAGCCCGTCCAGGGCGGGGGTCATGCGGATTTGGCAGGACAGGCGTGATGTGGGCGTGCGTTCCGCCTCGGCCACGTCGAGCATCGAGTCTTCAAACCCGTCGGGCCCGCCAGTCACCCCAAACCACGCCGCGTCAACGCTGACATGGCAGGTGGCGCAGGCCATGTTGCCGCCGCAGTCGCCGATGACGTAGGGGATGTTCAGGGCGACAGCCGCCTCCATCAGCGACTGGTCTGCCTTGACATCAGCGGTGACGGTGCGCCCATCGGGCAGGTGCCAAGTTGCCCGCATCAGATGTACCACACATAAAAATCGCGCAGGGCATCACCCTGCAATTCCGCCGTTTTGGTGACTTCGGCGCGTTTCATGAACAGGTGGTTTTCCACCAACCCTGCGCCCACAGCCTGCGTCAGCGCCGTGTCGGCAGCCAGATCATCCAAGGCCTCGGTCAGGTTGCCGGCGACGCCAGAGGGTGCATCGTTATGGGTGAACCCGTCGCCCGTTTCCCTTGGCTGCAGGTCATACTTGCCTTCCACGCCCAACAAGGCGGCCTGCAAAATGGCGGCAACGGTGGTGTAGGGATTGGCCGCCGCATCCGGCATGCGATGTTCCAGCCGGGCTTTCTTGCCGCCTTCGGCACTGACGCGGACAGTGACATTGCGGTTATCGCCGCCCCAGTTGCCCCAATAGCCCGACAGGCTGGCCGGTTGCAGGCGGGCATAGGACAGGGCGTTGGGGGCGACCAATCCGGCAAGGCCCTTGTGGTGCGTCATCCAGCCCGCGATGCAGCCCTTAGACAAGGCATTCAGGGTGTCAGGATCACCCCGATCACCATTGGCGATGGCGTTGTGGCCCTTTGTATCGGTAAAGCTGAGGTTGACGTGCAGGCCAGACCCACCTTTCCCGACGATGGGTTTTGGCAGGAAGGTCAGCAGGATACCGTGATCCAGCGCCACCTCACGCGCCATCTGGCGGAACAGGACGACGCTGTCGACATGTTTGACGGCATCATCGAAGGTCAGCGTGAATTCGAACTGCGGGGTATCATATTCGGCGGCGATCAGGTCCAAGGGCAGGCCGATTTCCTCGGCCTTCGCCCAGATGGCATCGGTGAACCGTTTGGGGTCATTGAAGTTACCCATGCCGTAGACCACACCACCCGGCGTGTCGTAGGGCACAATACCATCTGCCGTGTGCACCATGGCGAAGGCTTCCAGTTCGATCCCCACTTTTGGCGTCAGGCCATGCTTTTGCCATGCAGCAACCGCACGCTTCAAGGCACCGCGCGGGCACAACGGCAGAGGCGCACCATCAACCCCGTAAAGATCGCCCATCACCACCTTCGTATGCGGCTCCCACCCTTGCCTTACATCGGCCCCATGCCAGCGCAGGGTCATATCCGGGATGCCTTGCAGGCACATGGTGCCCGGTGCCTCCAACATCAAATCCTTGTCGTAATGTACGGCAAAGGTGGGTTGGGCAAAGCGCGTCTCGTCTGACCCGATCTTGCTGCCGGGCAGGTATTTGCCGCGCATGATGGACAGGTGATCGCAGAACATGGCGCGCAGGCGGTCTTGCATGGTTATCCCCTTAGGCCATGGTCACGGTGACGGGCAGTTCCTTGATGCCGCCCACGAAATTGGATCGCAGAAACTTCTGCGGACCTGCAGGTTCTACTGCCTTGATGCGTTTCGCAAGTTCTTCGAACAGAACGCGCACCTCAAGCCGGGCAAGCCACATACCAAGGCAGACATGCGGGCCACCTTGACCGAAGGACAGATGGCGGTTGGGGGTGCGGGCGAGATTGACCCTTTCTGGCTCTGTAAAGGCCAAATCGTCACGATTGCCGCTGGCAAACCAATAGAGCACCTTGTCACCGGCACGGATGGTTTTGCCGTGCAGGTCTGTGTCACGCGTGGCGGTGCGGCGGAAATAGATGGCGGGGGTTGCCCATCGGATCACCTCATCCGCCATGGTGTCCCAAACCGTGCCGGACTGCAGCAGGGGCAAAAGTTCGGGCTGATGGGCAAGGGCCTGAATGCCGGCGGCGATAGAATAGCGCGTGGTGTCATTGCCGGCAGCGACGACGAGGCAGAAAAAGTTGCGGAATTCGGCGTCAGAGATGACTGATCCATCGGGGCCGGGTTGCAGGATCAGATGCAAGATGCCCGTGGTATCATTGGTGGCGGCCTTCCGGGCCATCAGATCACGCGCATACAGATACAGATCGGCCCCGGCGGGGGAGTTGAAGGGCATCATGCGGAATTCATCTGTCGTCATCTTGTCCAGAACATGGGTGGTGAAATCCGGGTCGGTATTTGCGATCAGCGCATCACCCTTTTCCACCAGCCATGGCAGATCTTCGTCAGGCGTGCCGATGATCCGGCCCAGCATGCGCAGCGGCAGTTGCCGTGCGATGTCTTTGGTGGCGTCAAACGTACCCTTTGGCAGGGTCTGATCCAGGATTTCGATGCAGATTTGGCGGATTTGGTCTTCGAATAACGCAACAACAGACTTGGAAAACGCCTTCGCGACCTTCACCCGCGTGCCCATATGTTCGTGCCCATCGGTTTCCTGAAACGTGCGGCGGGCGAGGTATTCGTCATACGTCTGGTCTTCCATGCGGATGCCACGCGCCGATGACATCAGATCGGGCTGGCCGTTCAGCGCCAGAATATCAGCGTGACGGGTGATGGACCAAAAGGGTTGGCCGCCCGCCCATTCCGTCCAATGCACGGGGTCATCACAGCGCAGGCGGGCGAAGGTGTTATGCGGCGGGCCGTTCACAAAGGTGTCGTGGCTGGCAAGGTCTGCGTGGCCATCGTCTGTGGCGGTCCAGACCGTCATGTTGCCCCCTTGTTGATTGGCCGTTTTAATGCATACTAATAGCTTCTATAAATATGTAAAGCATCACATCATGTACATCGCCATTCTTGCCACGAACACCGATGACAGCGCCTTTGCCAAGGCGCATACGCATGATGGGGATAAGTGGCGCGCGCTGTTGGGGGCGGTGCGGCCTGAGTGGGCGGTTACGGTCTTTGATGTAACGAAGGGGCATTTTCCGCCTGAACAGAGCCGTCTTGACGGGTGGATCATCGGCGGCAGTCCGGCCTCTGTGCATGATACGGACACTTGGATTGGGCGGTTGATGGGGTTGATCCGGCAGATTGCAGGTCTGGGGCAACCGGTATTTGGGGCGTGTTTTGGGCATCAGGCGATTGCGATGGCG
>JANNBG010000058.1:0-1605 GCA_031385205.1 Rhodobacterales bacterium | reverse complement strand
CTGGCCGTGCCGCGCGATTGGTGTGCCACTGTGGGGCTGGATACGGCCACGGGCATCGGTTGGGCAGGGGGGTATGTGGGGGTGGGCGTATCAACATCCAACCTTGCGGGCCGCACGCTTGCCGATCTGGCGATGGGGCACGATACCGCCCTGACGCACCTGCCATGGGTGAACCGCCGCGTTCGCGCGTGGGAACCCGAACCCCTGCGTTGGCTGGGCGTGCGCGGCATGTATGCTTTGCTCAACGCCGCTGACCGCGCCGAAGAAACAGGCCGCGTATCGCGCTTTGCGGGCCCGGTATCGCGCCTGATGGGCCGGTAGGATGGGCAATCTGCCCATCTTCCCTTTCTTTCTGCCGCAGACAAGCCACGCCACGCCCCGCCGTATCACCCCATAAACGAATACATGATATCCGCCTGGGTCATCGTGCCACCTGTCGTGCTGACCGCGATTTCGAACAGCGGGTCCAGCGCATCGCCCACTGTCACCACCGTCACCCCGCTGGCCAGTACCGTAAAGGCCACCGCCGGGTTATTGCCACCGCCGGGCAATTGACCCACCACAAACTTGTCGATGCCCACTTCAAAATCGGCAATCGCGTCATTCGCGCCCGTATCAGACAGCGTGCCAAAGATGAACTGGTCCGCACCACCCCCGCCAATCAGAACATCCGCCCCTTTGCCACCAATCAGCAAGTCATTCCCGGCATTGCCAAACAGCGTGTCATTGCCCAGCCCACCAAACAGACTGTCATTGCCGCCACCACCCGTCAGCCCATCGCGCCCGTCTTCGCCGAACAACTGGTCCGCGCCTTGCGCGCCGTCAATCAGGTTGCGCCCTGCCGTGCCCAGCACCGTATCGGACCCCGTCCCACCGATAACGTTTTCCACACCCGTGATTGTATCGGTCGGCTGCGGCCCGCCCGATGGCGGCAACCCGCGCAGATCCACCCGCGCAGGGCCTGCCGTGCCGGTATAGGTCACCGTATCAATGCCCGCGCCACCCGCAATCACATCGGCCCCGGTGCCGCCTGACATCACGTCATTGCCGCCGCCGCCAAAGATGCTGTCGCTGCCAGTACCGCCAGACAGCACATCCGCCCCGGCCCCGCCGCTGATCGTATCATCGCCACCATCGCCACTGATCGTATCAGCCCCCGCCAGCCCGCGCAGCACATCGGCCCCGCCAAGGCCAGCGATGATATCATTGCCAACACTGCCGATCAGCGAGTCTGCGTTATTGGTGCCAATCTTGATGGTCTCAAAGTCAAATGGCACGTCGATGGTCAGGTGACTGACCAGAATGGATGCAACCGAAGATTTTGCCGTGATTGTCATGTAAACGCTCCCTACAAAGATGATGGTGAAGGGTAGGCTGGCTGTGGCATTCCACCAACCACACAGCGCAACAGTCTGACAATCCCGGCAAAAAGCCGCCTTCGCGCCATGTCATACGACATGAGTATCAGCAAATTTGCGCCGATGCGCTTGCGCAAGGCGAGGCGTGATGCCCGCCCCGCGCAAGGCGTTGTGTCAGACGAAGAGAATGTCATCGCTCGTCAATGTGCCACCCGTTGTTGTCACGGTGATGACATAGGACGGGTCC
>JANNBG010000055.1:0-14407 GCA_031385205.1 Rhodobacterales bacterium | reverse complement strand
TTTTGATCATGGACGAGCCGTCGGCGAGCCTGTCGGACCATGAAGTGCAGCGGTTGTTCGGGATTGCGCGGGCGTTGCGCGACCAAGGGGTGGCGATTTTGTACATCAGCCACCGGCTGGAAGAGGTTTTCGCGCTGGCCGATACGGTGACAGTGCTGCGGGATGGGCGGCATATCAGCACGCGGCCTGTCGTGGAGGTGACGCAAGCCAGCATGATTGCGGAAATGGTGGGGCGCGACATGCAGGGGCGGTTTGCGCGGACGGCATCACAGGCGACAGGCGAGGTTTTGCTGCGGGTGGTGGGATTGACCCGCGCGGGGGCGTTTCGGGATGTGAGCTTTGAGGTGCAAAAGGGCGAGATCGTGTGTTTTTCGGGCCTTGTAGGGGCGCGGCGGACGGATGTTGCATTGGCGGTATTTGGGGTGGCACCTGCGGATGCGGGGGTGGTGGAGATTGGCGGAGCCGTGGTGAACATCACCAGCCCACGACAGGCGCAGCGGTTGGGCATTGCCTATGTGTCTGAGGACCGGCGCAAGCTGGGGCTGGCGATGGAGGCGTCAATTGCGGCGAATATCTCGCTGCCGATGGTGGATAGTTACGCAAACGGCTGGGGGATCATCGACCGGGTGCGGGAATATGCGGATGCGGTGGCGTTCCGGGGTGCACTGAACATCAAGGCGGCGAGTTTGATGGCGCATGTGGGGACGCTGTCAGGGGGGAACCAGCAAAAGGTGATGCTGGCGAAGTGGTTGAACACGGCACCGCGGTTGTTGATCGTGGACGAGCCGACGCGGGGGATTGATGTGGGGGCCAAGGCCGAGGTGCATCAGATTTTGCGGGATCTGGCGGCGAAAGGCGTGGCGATCATCGTGGTGTCGTCGGATTTGCCGGAGGTTTTGAGTTTGGCAGACCGGGTGCTGGTGATGCGTGAAGGGCGGCTGGTGGCGGAATTTGCGGGGGATCAGGCGACCGAGACGGACGTGATGCGGGCGGCGGTGTTGCATGGCTGACCGGGTGCCATTGACGCCGACGACGTTGCGGGTGCTGGCGCTGCTGGGGGTGTTTGTGGTGACGGTTGCCTTCTTTGCGGTGGTGATCCCGGATTATCTGACACCGCGGTTGTTCAACCGGGTGTCCACGTCAGTGGCGATTGTGGCGCTGATTGCAGTGGGGCAGGCGTTTGTGGTTTTGACGCGCAACATTGATCTGTCGATCGGGTCCGTGGTGGGCTGCGTGGCGTTTGTGCTGGGCAATGTAGCGATGGGCTGGCCGGAGATTCCGCCGGTGTTGCTGGTGGCGATAGGCGTGGTGATTGGCGGGGTGTTCGGCGCGGTGAACGGGTTGTTGGTGGCGTGGCTGCGGCTGCCGTCGATCATTGTGACGCTGGCGACGCTTGCGATATTCCGATCCGTGTTGGTGGAGTTTTCGACGGGAAGATCGGTGTCTACCGGCGCGTTGCCGGAATGGCTGCCGGGGTTTGCACAGGCGAATGCAGTGGAGCTGGGCGGGTTTCAACTGCGCTGGATGGTGGTGATGACGCTGATCGTGGTGGCCGTGGCGCATGTGTTTTTGACGAAGCTGCGGGCAGGGCGGCAGTTCTTTGCGGTGGGGTCAAATCCGGATGCGGCGGTGTTTGCGGGGATCAGCCTGCAACGCACGGTGTTCATGGCCTTTGTGATTTCCGGGGCGCTGGCGGGATTGGCGGGGTTCATGTTCCTTTCGCGGTTCGGCAACATCACGGTGGTGGCGGGGCTGGGGTTTGAATTGAAGTCGGTGGGGGCGGTGGTGGTGGGGGGCGTGAACATCTTTGGCGGGTCGGGATCAGTGCTGGGGGTGCTGCTGGGGGCGACGCTGATTGATCTGATCGACACGTCATTGGTGCGGTGGGAATTGGTATCGGAGTTCTGGCGTGAGGCGGTATTGGGATTGCTGATCCTGGGGGCGGTGGTGTTGGACACAGTGCTGTCACGCAGGTTGCTGCGGAAAAGGATGCGGGAATGACGCGGCTTTTCAGTTACGAGGGGGTTTTGTTGATTGTGCTGGTGGCGCTGGTGGCTGCGAATGCCGTGGCATCGCCGTTTTTTCTGACGTTGGGCAATCAGATCAACCTTGTGCAGTTGTCGGGTGAAAAGATCATCGTGGCCTTGGTGATGACCTTTGTGATCGTGAATGGCGAGATTGATTTGTCCGTTGCCAGCATCATGGGGCTGGCGGCCTGCGCATTTGGCTGGATGGTGCAGGCGGGGGTATCGGCGCCTTTGGCAATTGTCCTCGTGCTGATGATCGGGGCACTGTGCGGGGCGTTCAACGCGCTGTGGATTGTGCGGTTCGGCATCCCGTCTTTGGTGGTGACGCTGGCCACCATGATCGCGTTTCGGGGCATCGCGCGGATACTGGTGGAGGATCGGGGGATCGGCGATTTCCCGGATTGGTTCGATGCGCTGGGGCAGGCGGGGCTGATCGGACCATTCCCGCTGTCGATGATCATCTTCGTGCCGGGCGCCGCGATGGCGGGTATCATCCTGCAGCGCGCGACATTTGGGCGGAAGGTGACGTTTATCGGGCTGAACCGGGCAGTGGCAGAGTATTCTGGGGTTGATGTGGGGCGGATCAAGACGGTGGTCTTTGTGGCATCTGGCTTTGTTTCGGCGCTGGCGGGCCTGCTGTATGCCGCAAGGCTGGGATCGATCCGGGGCGACATTGCCAATGGGTTTGAGTTGGACATCATCACGATGGTCTTGCTGGGGGGCATCAGCATCTTTGGCGGGTCGGGCACGATAGTGGGCACGGTTTTGGCCATTCTGATCGTGTTGAACCTGCGCAATGGGATGGCGCTGGCGAATATGACGGGGCATATCCAGACGGGCGTTTTGGGTGTGCTGCTGATCTTGTCAGTGATGGTGCCGCATCTGAAGGCGTTGGTTGGAAAGGTGCGGGCACATGAAAGTTAGATCCATGCTGGACGCGCCCATTGGGCGGAAGACGGTGTCAGAACTGGTGGTGCAGCGCATTCTGGATATGGTCAAGGCAGGGCATTTGTCGGCGGGGGACAAGCTGCCAACAGAGCGTGATCTGGCGGTGCAACTGGACGTCAGCCGCCCGACGGTGCGTGAGGCGCTGCGGGCGCTGTCAATTTTGGGTGTGGTGGAAATCCGGCAAGGGGGCGGGGTGTATGTGTCGTCACTGGACGACGAGCTGCTGAGTCCGCTGGACTTTTTCGTGACGTTGAGTGCCAGCAATATGTCGGAGCTGTTCGACGCGCGCATTCAGTATGAGCCGATGATTGCGGGGCTGGCGGCAGAGCGGTTGACGGATGTGCAACTGGCGCGCTTGCGCGATCTGGTGGGCCAACAAGTGGCGGAGCCTGCGAATGCAGAGCTGTTTCACGACACGGATGTGGAGTTTCACAAGACGATCCTAAGCGCGTCGGGCAATGCGTTCCTGTCGCGGATTGGCAAGCTGTTGCAGGTACTGGGCGATCAGGGGCGGCAAGCGTTTCAAAAGCGCAGTTCTATTCGCGGCCAGTCGGTGCAGGACCATCTGGCGATCATGGCAGCATTGGATGCGCGGGATGCGGCGGGGGCACAGCGGGCGATGCGGCAGCATATGGTGAATGTGAGGAATGCGCTGAAGGAGGTGACAGGTGCCTGAAAGTTACGCATGGGTGCTGGGCGTGCGGCCCGGCTATGAGGATGAATATGTGCGCCGGCATGATGCATTGTGGCCTGACATGGTGGCAGCATTGAAGGCATCGGGGATCACGTCCTATACGATTTTCCGGCATGGTTTGACGCTGTTTGGCTATTTTGAGACGGCTGATCTGGCGGGGACGATTGCTTATTTGCGCGCGGATCCGGTGAATGCGCGCTGGTCGGCGCATATGGCGGATATCATGGTGATCGACATAGACCCGCGCACGGGGTTTCCGTTCCTGTTGCCCAAACAATGGAGCCTTGCATGATCGATCTGGCAGGGAAACGGGCCTTGGTAACAGGTGGCAACCGGGGGATTGGGGCAGCGGTGGTGCAGGCTTTGCATCGCGCGGGGGCAGAGGTTGTTTACACCACACGCGGGGCGATGGGGGCGGTTGGGCGCGGGGTTGTGCTGGATGTGACAGACCGGGGGGGTGTGGTGGCGCTTATGGCGGACCCGTTTGATATTGTGGTGAACAACGCAGGGATCATCACACCGATCGGGCGGATGGATACGCTGGATGTGGAGGAATGGGCGCAAAACATTAGCATCAATCTGGTGGCGGCGTTCCATGTGGCGCAGCAGGCGGTGCGGGGGATGGCGGGGCGAGGGGGCACAATTGTGAATCTGTCGGCTGGCGCGTCGCGCACGGCGATGGAGGGGTGGAGCGCCTATTGCACGGGCAAGGCAGGACTGGTGATGGTGACCAAGGCGGTGCATCTGGAATTTGCGGCGCTGGGGGTGCGGGTCTTTGGCTTTGCGCCAGGCGTGGTGGATACGGACATGCAAGGCGTGATCCGGGCGAGTGGGATCAACCCGGTTTCGCAGATTCCACGCGAAAACCTGATCGGGGTGGAGGGGCCGGCGCATGCAATTGCATGGCTGTGTACTGCGGCAGCAGATGGATATGCGGGGCAGGAAGTGGATGTGCGGACTGCGGAATTCCGGGCTGCGTGTGGCTTGCCGGTGCTGGCGTGACGCGGGTTGTGGTGACGGATGCGACGTTTGCGGGGGTGATGCTGGAAGAGGCTGCTGCCGTTGCGGCTGGGGCGTCGTTTCAACGGTTTGATTGCAAAACGGCGGACGAGGTGACGGAAGCAGTGCAGGGCGCGGATGTGGCGGTGGTGCAGTTTGCAGCCCTGACAGCGGCGGCGGTGGCGGGAATGGCTGCCGGTTCAAGGGCCATTCGCTATGGGGTGGGGTTCAACAATTTTGATTTGGCGGCGTTGGACGCGGCAGGGGTGACAGCGGCCTATGTGCCGGATTACTGCATGGATGAGGTGGCGGATCATACGGCGGCGAGCATCCTTGGACTGCTGCGCAAGCTGGTGCCGCTGGATGCGTCGGTGCGCAAGGGGGATTGGGCGGCGGTGGGGGTGGCGCGGCCGATGCCTGCGTTTCGGGAGACGACGGTAGGGTTTCTGGGCTTTGGGCGGATCGCGCAGGAAGTGGCGCGGCGGTTGGCACCCTTTGGGTTTCGGATGATCGCAGTGGACCCGGTGGCTGTGGGGGTGGAAATGGTGGATTTGCCCACACTGCTGGCGCAATCGGATGCGCTGACGCTGCATGCGCCTGCGACGGCTGCGACAACGGGGATCATCAATGCGCAGACTTTGGCACAGATGAAGCGGACGGCGGTGATCGTGAATTCGGCGCGGGGGGATTTGATTGTCGAGGATGATTTGGCGCGGGCGTTGACGGATGGCACAGTTGCGGGGGCAGCGCTGGATGTGTTTGCGTCTGAACCGTTGCCGATGACATCACCGTTGCGCCACGCGCCGAATACCGTTTTGACGCCGCATGCGGCGTGGTATTCGGATGTGGCGGTGGGGCGGTTGCAGGCCATGGTGGCGGATGAAATTACACGGGCCTTGACGGGGCGGCCTGCGCGGCGGCCTATTCCGGGAACGTTTGCTTATGGGAAGGATTGAGGGATGAAGTTGCTGCGGTATGGGCCTGCTGGGGCAGAAAAGCCGGGTGTTCTGGATGGCGCGGGGCGCATCCGGGATTTGTCGGGGGTGGTGGCAGATATTGGCGGCGAGGTGTTGACGCGGCTGGATAATCTGCAGGTGGATGTAGACGCGCTGCCTTTGGTGACGGGGTCACCGCGCCTTGGGCCATGTGTGGCGGGGACGGGCAAGTTCATCTGCATTGGGTTGAATTATTCGGACCATGCGGCGGAAACCGGGGCGAAAGTGCCGCCGGAGCCGATCATCTTCATGAAAGCCACCAGTGCGATTTGCGGGCCGAATGACCCGATCCTGATTCCGCGCGGGTCAGAAAAGACGGATTGGGAGGTGGAACTGGGCGTGGTGATCGGCAAGGCTGCAAAGTATGTGACCGAGGCAGACGCCTTGGGGCATGTGGCAGGCTATTGCGTTATCAATGACGTGTCGGAACGGGCGTTTCAGACGGAACGGCAGGGGCAGTGGACCAAGGGCAAAAGCTGCGACAACTTTGGCCAGACGGGGCCGTGGCTGGTGACAAAGGACGAAGTGGCGGACCCGCAGGATCTGGGCATGTGGCTGCGCGTCGGCGACCAGATGATGCAGAACGGGTCGACCAAGACCATGGTTTACGGCGTGGCGTATCTGGTGTCGTATCTGAGCCAGTTTTTCACGCTGCATCCGGGGGATATTATTTCGACGGGCACGCCGCCGGGGGTGGGGTTGGGGATGAAACCGCCGCGGTATTTGAAGGCGGGTGAGGTTGTGACGCTGGGCATCGCTGGGCTGGGGGAGCAACGGCAGGAAGTGATGCAGGGATGAAAGTCCGGTCGGTCGAGGCCATTCCGGTCGCATACCCTGAACCGAATGACCACGCGCGTTTGCGCTCGGTCTGTCTGGTGAAGATTGTGGGGATTGATGGCCAGACCGGCTGGGGGGAGTGCTGCACCTATTTTCCCGAGGCATCAAAGGCGGCGAAGGCTTTGGTCGATGGCATGGCAGAACTGGTGGTGGGGCAGGATGCCTTGCACATCAACAGCATCTGGCGGGCGTTGAAGGATCATTCGTGGTGGTATGGCAATGGAGCGGGCATCGCATCGCTGGCCATATCGGGCATTGATATCGCGTTATGGGATTTGAAGGGTAAGGCCTTAGGTGTGCGGGTGTTGGACCTGCTGGGCGGGCCGGTGCATGCGCGGATGGCGGCGGTGGCGAGCGTTCACGGCACGCAGGCGAGTATTCCTGCGATGGTGGAGGATATTCAGGGGTATCTGGCGGGCGGATTGCAGGGCGTGAAGGTGGGGTTTGGCAAGAAGGGCGATGCGCATCTGGGGTTTGACCATGCGCGGGATGTGGCATTTGTGCGCAGCGTTCGCGAGGCGATAGGGCCAGACAAACGCATCATGATTGACCTGGGCATCAAGAATTTCTGGGATGTGCCGACAGCGATCCGCCGGGCACGGGCGTTTGAGGAATTTGACGTGCATTGGCTGGAAGAACCCTTGGGCGACCGGGATGCAGAGGGGTACAAAGCGCTGCGCGCGGGGACATCGTTGAAGATTGCCTATGGTGAAAAGGAATGGAATTACAAAGGTGTGCAGGACATTGTTGAGTCGGGCACAGTGGATGTGGTGGGGCTTGATCCGGGGCGGATTGAAGGCATCACGGGGTTTATGAAAGCGGCAGAGATTTGCGCGGCCTACCGCAGGCAGGCCAATGCGCATAACTTTTCCACGGCGATTGTGAGTGCGGCGTCGCAGGCGCTGTCCTTCGCGTCGCCCGCATGCCGGGAGTTGGAATTGCAGCCGGTCTATGGCCCTGCACAGCGCGATCTGGTGGATGTGCCAGTGTGGCATATGGATGGCTGGGTGAACATGCCGACGGGCACGGGGCTGGGCATCACGATCAACGAGGATTTGGTGCAATCGGCGAGGCTGGACCGATGACGCTTCTGAACTGGGGACTTGCGGGCCGCGTGGTGATTGTGACGGGCGGACTGGGGGCGATTGGGGCTGCGGTGTGCGAAGGGTTTGTTGAAGCTGGCGCTGTCGTGGCGGTGGTGGACCGCACCGGGACTTATGCGCATGATTTGCGCGATATTGCGGGCTTGCCGGGGTTGGTGGCGCGGATCGAGGGCGATCTGGGGCTGGCGACGGTGCTGGTCAATGTGGCGGGGATCATTATCAGGACGCCTGATCTGTTCGCGGTGACGGAGGCGGACTGGGACGCGCAGCATGATGTGAATTTGAAGGCGACGTTCTTTTTGACGCAGGCGTTCGGGCGGCGGCTGGTGGACACGGGGACACCGGGTTCTGTGGTGAACTATTCGTCACAGGGCTGGATGTCAGGCGGGTTTGGCGGGTCGGTGGTCTATAACGCGACCAAGGGGGCCATCACGACGATGACGCGGGGCATGGCGCGGTCCTGGGCACCGCATGGGATACGGGTGAACACGGTGGCACCGGGGTTGGTGGACACGCCAATGCTGGTGACGACAGCGGAAGAGCGGGCGGTGCTGGAGGCGAGCATCCCGATGGGGCGGCTGGGGCAACCGGGGGATCATGTGGGGGCGACGGTTTTCCTTGCGTCGGACATGGCGGCCTACATGACGGGGGCGGTGGTGAACGTGTCGGGCGGGTTTTTGATGTATTGAGCGCGGCCTCGATTTTTCTGCGAAAAATCAGGTGGGGGTGTCGGCGTCGATCAGGCCCTTGGCTTTGAGGGCTGCCCACAGGTCGCTGGTGATTGGCAACGCCATGTTGGTGGCGTTCTGCGTCACTTGATCGGGCGACATGGCGCCGGGGATGACAGACACGACAGCGGGGTGCAGCAGGGGGAACTGCAGCGCGGCGGCCATGAGGGGGACGTTGTGGGCCTTGCAAACAACGTCAATTGCGATGGCCTTGGCGCGGATTTCGGTGCTGGCGGGGGCGTAGTTGTAGGTCAGGGCCGGGTTGGCGGGGTTGGTCAGCAACCCGCTGGCGAAAGGTGCGCCGATGATGACCTTGATGCCGCGTTTCAGGCAGGCCGCCATGGGGCCGTGCAGGGCCACCTGATCGAGCAGGGTGTAAGGCATGGCGACGAGGAAGAAATCGACATCAAGCCATGGTGCGAAATGCGTGAAGGCGGCGAGGTCGTTGATGCCCATGCCGATGGCAGACACCTCGCCTGCGGCCTTCAGGCCATGGAGGTAGGCAAGGCCGGAGCCGGTGAGGGCGTGGAGGTGACCGTCAAAGGCGGTGCCTTGATAGCCCTGATCGAGGTCATGGATGACCAGCGCATCGATATTGGGCAGGCCAAGGCGCCACTGGCTTTGCGCATAGCTGGCAGCGAAGCCTGCGGCGGAATAATCGAAATGCAGGGCGAAGTTCAGGCCACCTGCCCAGCGGATACGCGCATCCTGCCCGCGGGGGGCGGGGGTATAGACGCGGCCGACTTTGGTGGAGATGAAAGCGTGTGCGCGGGGATGGGCGTGCAGGGCGGTGCCGAGGCGGTGTTCTGACAGGCCATGACCGTACCAGGGGGCGGTGTCGTAATAGCGCACACCTGCATCCCATGCGGCGGTGAAGGTGTCCTGGGCCTGTTGTTCGGGATAGACAGTGAAGATGTTGCCAAGCGGTGCGCAGCCCATGCCAAGGCGGGGCCAGCTGTGGGGGAACGCGGGGGTGGGTGGGGCTGTGACCATGGCCAAAGCCTATGCGATGGCGTGTAAAATACAATCCCTTTGCGTTCATACGCGGGCTGTTGGAAGGTAACGGCAGGAGGTGCCCCATGCCCGATTTTCCGATCATCGACGCGCATCTGCATGTGTGGGATCCGGCGCGTATCCGCATGGGCTGGATGACGCCGGGGGCGGCGCTGAACCGGGCGTTCACGGTGGAGGATTATCAGGCGCAGACGCAGGGCTTTGCGATTGAGGCTGCGGTGTTTGTGGAGTGCTTTGTGGATGCGGGCGGGTTTCTGGCGGAAGTGGCGTTTGTGGAGGAGAACGCAGGCCGCGATCCAAGGATCAAAGCGATTGTAGCGAATGCGCCGCTGGAGTTGGGCAATGATGCGCGGCCGTTTCTGGAGGCGCTGGTGGGGCGGCACCCGATGGTCAGGGGTATCCGGCGGATGATCGAGTTTCAGCCGGATACCGCGATTGCGACCCGGCCGGGCTTTCGCGCAGGCGTGCAGGCGTTGGCGGATTATGACCTGACGTTTGATGTGAATGTGCATCATTCGCAGATGAATCAGGCGGTGGATTTGAGCCGCCATGTGGAAGGGGTGCGGTTGGTTTTGGACCATTGCGGCAAGCCGCCGGTGAAGGGTGGCGTGCAGGACGGGCGTTTTGCAGTGTGGCGGGATCACATCCGGGCCATTGCGCAGAACCCGGACACGTTTTGCAAACTGTCGGACTTGCCGGTCGAGGGCGACCATGTGGCGTGGACGGTTGCGGATTTGGCACCCTACATTGATGAAGTGGTGCAGACCTTTGGCTTTGACCGGCTGATCTTTGCCTTCGACTGGCCGGTTTGCACGCAGGCGGTGACGCCGCAGCGGTGGCTGGAGGTGTTGGATCAGCATTTCGCCGGGGTATCAGAGGCGGACTTGCGCAAGTTCTATGCAGGCAATGCGCGGCGGGTGTACCGGATGGGGGCGTGATGGGGTTGCAGGCGGACGGGATCAGTATCGGCTGGGAAGCGGATTGCGGGTTTATTACGCATCTGCGGGTGCAGGATCAGGGCCGGGTGGTGGATATGCTGCATCGCGCACCCTGGGTGGGTGAGGCGATGCCGGATGGCGCGCCGCCGCATCAGGCGCGGTTGGCGGGGGATTTCTTTTGCGCACCGTTTGGCGATGCGTCGGCGGATCGGGCGCCGCTGCATGGCTGGGCGGCAAATGGGCATTGGTCCTGTGTGGAGACGACGGCGTCATCGGCGCGGCATGTGCTGGATGTGCCGGTGATGGGGGCGCGATTGGAAAAGGCATTGACACTGCGGGATGGGCATCCGTTTATCTATCAGAAACATATGTTTACGGGTGGGAAGGGACGCATTCCGGTGGCCAATCATGCGATGATTGCGTTGCCAAAGGGCGGGGTCATCCGCACATCGCCCAAGCGGTTTTATGAGACGCCGGGGGTGGCATTGGAGACGGACGCGGCGCGGGGCTGGTCATTGCTGCATTATCCTTTGCGTGCAGAGGCAGCAGATTTTGGCGGGGTGGATTTGCTGACTTATCCGCTGGGTGTGGCACATGAGGATTTCGTGACGGGGGTAGAGGCGGTGGGGCACGCCTTGGGCTGGACGGCGGTGCTGCGGGCGGATGGGGGATTGTATCTGTCGCTGCGCGATGCGCGCCGATTGCCCTTGACCATGTTCTGGCATTCGAATGGCGGGCGCAGTTATGCGCCGTGGTCGGGGCGGCATGTGGGGGTATTGGGCGTGGAGGAGGGCGTGGGGCTGGCGTTGTTGGGGGTGTCCTGCAACCGCGAACCTGATTCTTTGACGGCGGCAGGGCAGCCTGTGGGGTTGGCGTTGGGTGGCGTGGTGGATGTGCGGCATGTGACAGGGTGTTTGCACTGGCCCGCGCATGAACCTGTGGCAGATGTGCGGGTTTTTGCGGGGGAATTGCAGGTGACGGGTGAGGGTGGGACGGCGCGACGGGTGCCCTATGATGAGGCATTCCTGGGAACCAACGCCGCCGATATGTGTTGATATATCAACAGGATAATGGCCATTGTGGCCGTCTGTTATCCCATATCAAGCCGCTGATTTTGCCTATCTTGGCCCGTGCCCCCATGTTGGTTGCAGGTAAACAGCCCATCCCCGGAAAGGATCCATGACATGCTGTCCACTGTCAAGAATACCGCCATCGCCGCCATCGCTGCTGTGGCCATTGCAGGTTCGCTTGCAACCCCCGCCGAAGCATTTGGCCGCAACGAGCGGAACTTTGTGCAAGGCGTTGCTGCGGCCGTGATTATCGGGGCGATCATCAATGACGCCAACCACCGTCAGCGTGTGCAGCGCCAGCCGGTCTATGTGGAACCGCAGCGTGTGTATGTGGAACCCCAACGCGTTTATGTGCAGCGCGAAGTGCGCAGCAGCATTTACAGCACACCGGCAGCGCAGGCCTTTAACAGCTATTCGCGCAGTGAGCGGATGGCGATCCAGCGCCGGTTGCAGGGCTATGGGTATTATCGCAGCGGAATCGACGGGGCGTTCGGGCCGGGCACCTATAACGCGGTGGTGGCCTATGCGCGCGATACGGGGATCGAGGCGAATCTTGGGTCATCGCGGGACGCTTATGGCGTGTATGACGCGCTGATTTATTAGGGCGTGATGGGGCGGGGTAAAACCCGCCCCATGGCTTTGAATCGGTGGGTTTTTTGACGTCTGCTGCACGTCTGCTGCACGTCTTCTTTACATGCATACGTTTGTATTACGTTGGGGGGATGATGGGCAGATTGCCCATCCTACTTGTTTTAATGGCTATCCCGACAGCCTCACCCAAGTGTGTGTTGGACGTTTGACCCAATTCATTGCAGAACGTGCCCCAACAATGGGGGATGCAGATGCGGGTTGGTTTGGTGGCGGGGGTGGTGCTGGTGGCATCGCAGGCGATGGCGGATGATGCGGCATTAAAGGCGATGGACTGGGATCAGGTGGTGGCGACGGCCAAGGGCGGCACGGTCAACTGGTTCATGTGGGGCGGGGCGGACAACATCAACGCCTATGTCAGCGACACGGTGGGGGCGGTGTTGCAGCGGGATTATGACATCACGCTGAACCGGGTGTCGGTGGCGGATACGGCAGAGGTGGTCAATCTGGTGTTGGGCGAGAAAGAGGCGGGGGTGACGGATCAGGGGTCAGTGGACCTGATCTGGATCAACGGCGAGAATTTCCGCACGATGAAGGACGGCGGGATGGTGTTTTGCGGCTATACCGATGTGCTGCCGAATAACGGGTTGATAAACTGGGACAATCCGGCGATTGCGAATGACTTTGGCGTGCCGGTGGACGGGTGCGAGGTGCCGTGGAGCCGGGCGCAGTTTGCGTTTGCCTATGACACGGCGCGGGTGCCTAGCCCACCGCAGGATATGGCAGGGCTGATTGCGTGGATCAAGGCGAACCCAGGCGCGTTCACCTATCCGGCACCACCGGATTTCAACGGGGCGGTGTTCGTGCGGCATGTGTTTTACTATGCGGCGGGGGGCGCGGATGCGCTGTTGGGGCCGTTCGACCCGGTAAAGTATGATGCAGCGGCGGCAAAGACCTGGGCGATATTGAACGATCTGGAGCCGTATTTGTGGCGCGAAGGGCAGACCTATCCGGCGACCATCGCAGCACTGGACCAGTTGTTTGCGAATGGCGAGGTGGCGTTCGATTTCAACTATGAGGCAGCACAGTTTGGGGTGGGTGTGACGAACGGGACGTTCCCGGATACGGTGCGGACCTATGGCCTGACAGACGGGACGATTGGCAACACGAACTATACGCTGATCCCGTTTAATTCGCCCAACAAGGCGGCGGCGATGGTGGTGCAGAACCTGCTGTTGTCGGGCGAGATGCAGGTGGAAAAGGCGCGGCCTGAGGTGTGGGGGGCGACGCCAGCGATCGAGGTATCGCGGACGTCACCGGCTACGCAGGCGGCATTTGCGGCGTTGCCAAGTCATCCATCGGTGGTGTCGGCAGAGGTGCTGGGGCAAAAGGCGCTGCCGGAATTGCAGGCGGGGTGGATTTCGGCCATTGAACAGGGATGGCTGGAAAACGTGGCACCCTGATTGCGGTTATGCTGGCGCCGGCGCTGCTGGTGCTGGTGGGGCTGTTTGGGATTGGATTGGGCTTTGGCCTCTGGCGGACGGCTGATGCAGCGGTCTGGGCGGATGTGCTGACGAATGCGCGGGTCTGGGCGGGGCTGGGGCTGTCATTGTGGATTGCGGGGGTGGCGACGGTTGCATCGGGGTCGATTGCGGTGCCGATGGCGCTGGGGTTGCGGCGTGCGAGTGCGGGCGCGCGATTGGCGTTTCAGGTGAACCTGACGGTGCCGCATCTGGTGGGGGCGATGGGGGTGTTGTTCCTGCTGGGGCAATCGGGGCTGGTGGCGCGGATGGCGTTTCAGGTGGGGCTGATTGCGGTGCCTGCGGAGTTTCCGGCGCTGGTGTTTGACCGGGCGGCGGTGGGGGTGATCCTGACCTATGTGTGGAAGGAAGTGCCGTTTCTGGGGCTGATCGTGCTGGCGGCGCTGCAGGGGATTGATGCGGACCATGGCAGTGTTGCGCGGACGCTGGGGGCCTCGCGGTGGCAGGCATTCCGGTTTGTAACACTGCCGATGATCTGGCCTGCGCTGGCGCGGGGGATGGTGCTGGTGTTTGCCTTTACGTTCGGGGCCTATGAGGTGCCTGCGTTGCTGGGCCAGACCTACCCACAGGCGTTACCAGTGCTGGCATGGCAGACGTTCAACGATGTGGATCTGGCGACACGGCCAGAGGCGATGGCGATGGCGTTGGGGATTGGTGCGATGTGCTTTGCGTTGATCGCGGTGTACCGGCGGGTGGCGCGATGAGGTGGGTGGTGCGGTTGGGGGTGGTGGGGCTGATGATGCCACTGGTGCCGCTGGTGTTGTGGGCCTTTGCGCAAGGGTGGCGGTTTCCGGATGTGCTGCCGCCGTTCAGTCTGCGGGCGTTTGGGTACGCATTGTCACCTGTGTCGGGGGTGATGGCGGCGCTTTGGACGACGACGCTGGTGGCGGGTCTGACGACTGTGGTGGCGCTGATGATCGGGCTG
>JANNBG010000039.1:0-2269 GCA_031385205.1 Rhodobacterales bacterium | reverse complement strand
CTGACGCGGGTGGCGTAGAAGGATGGGTCATTGGTGGTGAATTCATCGCAAGGCGGGGGTGTCAAGGACACCTGGGTGCTGGCGGAGTGAGGGGATGTTAAGTCGCACCGCCGAAAACCTGTTCTGGATTGCGCGTTATATGGAGCGGGCGGAAACGACGGCGCGCTTGCTGGATGTGGGCGCGCGGATGGCATTGATCCCGTCGGCGGCGGGGTATCGCAGCGAGTGGGATTCCCTGTTGCAGGCTACGGGCAATGCGGATGGGTTTGATGCGAAATATGGTGCGGCGAACCAGAAGGACATCGAATCCTATCTGTTCTTTGATGCAGATAACGGATCGTCGATTGCCACCTGCATCACGCGGGCGCGCGAAAACGGGCGGATTGTGCGCACGGCGCTGACCAGCCAAGTGTGGGATGCGTTGAATGTGGCGTTTCAGGAATTGCGCGGGTTGCAGTCGCAGGAACGTTCGACCCTGGAATTGAGCCGTCTGACGGAATGGACGATGCGGCACACGGCGATGGTGCGCGGTGCGATTGATGCGACGCTTCTGCGCAACGACGGGTGGGATTTTCTGAACCTTGGCTATGCGCTGGAACGCGCGGACAGCACGGCGCGGTTGATGGATGTGAAATACTATGTGCTGCTGCCACGGGTGGAATTTGTGGGCTCTAACCTCGACAACTACCAGTGGACCACGCTGTTACGCGCGTTATCAGCACACCGGGCGTTTCATTGGGCTTATGGCGGTGAGGTGACGCCGGCCAAGATTGCGCATTTCCTGATCCTGAACCCGCAATGCCCGCGGGCGCTTGTGACCTGTGTGCAGGCGATCAACCTGCATCTGGACCGGTTGGCCAAGGCGTATAGGCGCACGACGGATGCACAGGCGCAGGCGCGGTCTGTGATGGCAGGCATCGCGGAGGCCAAAGTGGAGGAGATTTTTGATGAAGGGCTGCATGAGTTTCTGACGCGGTTCATCGAAGACATCGCACGGATCGGTGGCGCCGTGCATGACGGGTATCTGAACGGGGATGTGCGCTGATGCTGCTGCACGTCGAGCATGTTACGCGCTATGCCTATGACCGCCCGGTGCGCACAGTGCTGCAAAGCCACCGTCTGACACCATCACGGTTTGACGGGCAAAAGATGCGGGATTGGCAGGTCACGGTCACGGGTGGTTTGCCGGGCGGCAGTTTCCGGGATGGGGCGGGGGATCTGGTGCAGGGCTGGTCTGTGGCTGGGCCGGTGGACGCGGTCGAGGTGCGCGTGGCGGGCACGGTGGAAACGTTTGATCTGACCGGCGTTCTGCGCGGGCACCGCGAGGCGGTGGCACCAGAAGTGTATCTGATCGAGACGGAACCGACGAAAGTGGACCCGGGGTTATTGGCCTTGGGCCGTGGTGCTGCTGGTGAGGGGCTGGCGCTGGCACATGCGCTGTCCGAACGCGTGGCGGATGCAATTGTCTATGCGCCGGGCACGACGGATGCAGAGACATCGGCGGCACAGGCCTTGGCGCGGGGCATGGGGGTCTGTCAGGACCATGCCCATGCGTTGATTGCTGTGGCACGGGTGGCGGGCCTGCCTGCACGCTATGTCAGCGGGTATCTCTATGCGACAGCGGACGGGTCTTTGCACGAGGCGGCGCATGCCTGGGCCGAAGTATACCTGCAGGGTCTGGGATGGGTGGGGTTTGACCCGGCCAATCGCTGTTGCCCTGACGACCGCTATATCCGGTTGGGGTCAGGCTTTAACGCACAGGATGCAGCACCGATCCGGGGTATTTCACGGGGCGGTAGCCATGAAAACCTTTCCGTTACGGTTGCAGTGCAATCTGTGCAGCAATAGGGTGCAGCCGAAATGAGGGGGAATGGATGACCTATTGTGTGGGCCTTTTGCTGAATGATGGCATGGTGCTTTTGTCGGATACGCGCACCAATGCGGGGCTGGATAACATCTCGACCTATCGCAAGATGTTTCTGTTTGAAGAACCGGGTGAACGGGTGATCGTGATTCTGACCGCAGGCAGCCTGTCGATCACGCAGACGGCGATGGCGCGGTTAAGGGAAGCGATGGAAGACCCGGAAAGCCCGGATGAAAAGAACATCCTGAAGGCGCCGACGATGCTGAAGGTGGCGGATATCGTGGGCAACATGTTGGCCAATGTGCGGGGCGAGATCGAAGAAAAGCTGTTGCGGATGGAGCAGGGCGCGAGTGCGAGCATGATCGTGGCGGGCCAGCGGCGCGGCGGGGTGATGCGGATGTTCCT
>JANNBG010000791.1:0-3721 GCA_031385205.1 Rhodobacterales bacterium | reverse complement strand
GCTTCCCGCGCGAGGCGATGTCGTGGGTGGCCCAAGGATGGAGCGCGCTGATCCCGGGCACCTGGTATGTGCAACTGCGCATAGACCAATCGTTGCGCGGCACACCGGTGGAGATTTCGGTCTGGCCGGTGCTGTGGCTTGCGTTGATCACGATCGGACTTGGCGGGCTGACGCTGGCGCAACTGGCGCGATTGCGCCGCGCGGTGGAGGTGACAGCATGAGGGCGATCTGGTGCGCGGCCCGGGATGAACTGCGGGCGGTGTTCACTGACGGCCAGGTGCGGTCGATCCTGCTGCTATCGCTCGTGATCTATGCGGTGATCTATACGCTGCCCTACCGGGCAGAGTTGTTGCGGGACGTGCCGGTTGTGCTGGTGGACCAGGACCGCACCACGACGTCGGCAGATCTTGTCCGCCGGATTGAAGCGCCCCGGGTTTGCCGGAGACCAATTAGTCCGTTTTACGCGACCATATCGACTGTGTTCAGGTTTGCATAGAAGGCCTCCTCTGCCTCAGCCGGTGGTATGTTTCCGATGGGTTCAAGCAGGCGGCGGTTGTTGAACTAATCGACCCATTTGAGCGTTTCCAACCCAACTTCATCCATGGTTTTCCATGAGCTGCACGGACGGATCACCTCGGTTTTGTAAAGGCCATTGATCGTTTCAGCCAAGGCGTTGTCGTAGGCGTCGCCGACGCTGCCAACCGATGGTTCGATGCCTGCCTTGGCCAATCGCTCGGCGTATCGGATCGAGACATATTGGGCAGATTCAACTGGTCGTCGCAACACCCCTTAACCGGAGGTAGCAATGCCGACAGGACGACGAAAATCCGAACGTTCAACTCGGGCCAAATTATGCTCGCCAGGCCGACCGCCCGTCTGGCAACGTGACAACCTGTGCCGGTTCTGGCGGGGTGTGGCATTGGGCCAATCGAGCGAAGACGCTGCGGTCGATGCAGGCGTCGCCGGGCGCACTAAAAATCTGGACATTTGAATGGAATGGCCACATTTCGTTCTAATAACCTCGGGAAAGGCGGTGACCATCGTGACCACACCAGATATCAGCGAAGATATGGCGACGCGGATCGCTTGGCTCTACTATGTCGAGGGGCTGACTCAGGACGAAGTGGCTAACAAGGTCGGAATGAACCGGTCGCGCGTTTTGCGGATTCTGTCGGCGGCCCGGCAGGACGGAACCGTTCAGATCCGCGTCACGACACGCCTTTAACGTTGTGTAGAGCTGGAACGCGCCCTTGAGAAACGGTGGGGACTGACACAAGCCATCGTTCTGCCCACCCCACAGGATAAAGCCAAACTGGGCACCATCATTGGGGCGGAGGTCGGCGCCTATATTTCGCAAGCCCTAAGCGCCAACATGACGATAGGTCTTGGCTGGGGAAAAACGCTTTCGGCAGCCGTTTCCGCCATCGTGCCGCGCAATCCGGATGGCATTCGCGTGATGTCTTTGCTGGGCGGCCTGACCCGTGTCAGCGACCAGAACCCATTCGAATTCGCTTGGCGCGTTGCCTCTCGGTTAGGGGCTGAATGCCACATGATGGCCGGCCCCATCTTTGCCCCCGATCCGGTCACACGCGACGCTTTGGCGGCGCACACTGGAATGAGTGATATCTTCCTGCGGGCCCGTTCACTTGACATGGCCATCGTCTCTGTCGGTGATCTAAGATCGCATTCCGTGTTTCGGCAATACGGGCTGCTGACAAGTGAATATCTGGCCTCGCTGGAGCGTGCCGGTGCCATTTGTGACGTGCTTTGTCATTTTGTCGATGCCGATGGCAATATCGTCGACCATCCGGTGAACAGGTAGGTGCTGGCCGTCAATCCAAAGGACTTGCGGGGGACCCGCAACATCATCCTCGCCTCGGGTAGCTGGTACAAATTCGGCGTCATTCGTGCTGCGCTGAAACTGTTATGCCCACGTACTGATCGTGGATGAACTGGTGGCCGAACGCCTCGCGGGCGAAGCGCCTTAAAGGCTTGTCAACTCCTCTTGGAGACGCGCCCGAAATACATCCGGCATCATCCAATTGGGCTGGCGGCCCAGCAAAGTTTGCAGAAAGCCCACAGAAAAAGCCGCATCCATCTGCGCGTTTTCCTTGAATGACCACCAATGGCGCAGATCATCAATGGCGGGGGAAACCTTTGGCTTGTCATCAAATTCCTGCTGCATGGCGGCGGAATGCACGGTCAGGCAGAACAGGGTGCAAGCATAGCCCTCGGGCCAGAACGTCGCGGCAGAGTTGGCATCGGTTCTGGTTGGTGGCGTGATGACAGAAAGCGGCATGTCTGCTGTCAACTCACGCAGCATCAGGCCTGCGGCGAATTCAAAATAATCATAGCGGTCCTTGGCATCGGCTGGCTTTTGCCGCTCGACTGCGCGAAGCCACCGCACAAAGATCCGCGCAAGCTTGGCCTCGTCGATCTTGTAGGTGCAGTCGATCCTCGCACCAAGAGCGGCGACATAGGCCTCAAACGCTGTCCGAAACCACCGCATCCGGCGAACAGCTATCCGCAGCGGCTCGTTCGACGGCGGCAGGCTGCCAGACAGGGGTGGCAGGTCAGACATGCGATGCAAACTCGGCATAAAGAGTTGCAAGCCCCATGGTGTCCTTATCCCTGAAGGCCGCGTCAGCCTCGACTGCAAGGGCCACGGCAAGGTCGATCGCGGCTTCAAGGGCTTTCTCGTCCTCAGCCTCACTGCGATTGGACTGAAGCCAAAGCATCACAGCAAAGATCGCAATGTGATCCAGTGACTGGCCCGTCACCAGTGCCGCATCCGCAGCCGATACCCCCCGCAAAACCTTTGCCTCGGCCAAGGCCAGCGAAAGGGCCGCCGCCATGCTGGCATCAGATCCAAGTCGTTGCTCTGGCGTCAGCGCAAGATAAGCAGACCGTGCTGCTGTTTCGCTGATATAGACCGAAGAGGCGTTCAAATGGCGCAGCACGGCGCGCAACGCGGCATAGATGCCTTGCGCAAAGCCGTCTGCAGCGCCCTGATGCCCGGCACCCTGATGCAATGTCAGATCCTGTAGCGACCCCTGCGACGTGGCACTGCCCCCTAGTGCCAGACGCGCCAGCCCCGATGCTACATCGTTCACGCCTTTGGCAAACGCGCCCACTTCGTGCAACACCGCCCCGGCCAGTTGGGCCGCGGGGCGGGGCAGCGAGCCTATTGGCATCACGTCAAGCAACGTCTCGCCGCCGCGGCGCACGACATGGCGCAACCCGCGCAGCGCATCGCGCAGTGGCATGGCATCTGGCAGCGGGTTTAGCTTGGGGTCCGGCATTTCACTTACACCTCGGTCAGATGATGATAACCGATCACGACCCGGGCGGGAAGCTAGACAATGTCCCGATGCGGTGTTGTGGCAATGAAATCGCGCGTCCCGGCCAGATCGCGCACGCCGGCCTGACTGCCGAGACCAGTGGCATTTTGCGCCGACGAGGCCTGCGCCAGTTCAACGCAGCCTTGTGGTGTCAGCCCAAGATGCAACCCGGTGGCAAAGCCGCCATTGAAACAGTCGCCACAGCCACAAGTGCACTTGACCGCAATCCGAAACGACGGCGTGTGAAATTCCGTGCCATCCCGGTGACAGTAATATGCCCCGTTCGCACCCAGCGTCAGCACCACGCACCCTGCCCCGCGGTCGAGCAGAAACTGCGCCTGATCGCGATGGTCATGCAGGCCAGAAAGGGCACAGGCCTC
>JANNBG010000776.1:0-5288 GCA_031385205.1 Rhodobacterales bacterium | reverse complement strand
TCGCAGCATTCCGGCATGGTTATCGTCGCCGACGGCACCCCCGATGCCGCCCGCCGCCTGACCAATGTGCTGTGGAACGACCCCGCCACCGGTGTCATGCGCCACGCCGATGCGGGCTACGCGCTTGCCAAAGACTGCGCCACCGAACACGGCTTGCGCCTGCCGGGCATTCTTCTGTAACTTCCTCTGTTCCTAACTATCTCACGGGGGTCCGGGGGTGTGAAACCCCCGGCGGCCAGCAACAAAGGACCACGCTTCATGCACTATGCCCCCGGCCGCGACCCTTGCCCCCTCCCCATCAACCCGTTCAAATCCTGCACCGTGCCCCGCCCTATTTGCTGGCTCTCCACCATCACCACCGATTGCGTGGCCAACCTCGCCCCTTACAGCCAATGGCAAAACCTGTCCTTTGATCCGCCGCTGGTCATGTTTGCCGCCAATCAATACGCCGATGGCCGCCGCAAACACACCGTCATCAACGCCGAACAAACCGGCTGGTTTGTCTGGAACATGGCCACCTATGCCCTGCGCGAGGCCGTCAACATCAGCGCCATGGAATGGCCGGATGGCACCGATGAATTCGCCCACGCCGGTGTGACCAAGGCCGCCTGCATTGATGCCCCCGGTCCCCGCGTCACTGAGTCCCCCGCGCATTTCGAATGCCGCTACCTGTCCACCCACCGCCTGCGCGGCAATTCCAACCATGGTTGGGTCGAGGTGGTTTACGCCGAGGTGGTGCATATCCACGTCAACGACGCCGTCATCACGCCCGAGGGCAAGCTCGACATCCCCCTGATCCGCCCCCTCGCCCGTCTGGGATATGCCGATTACACATCCGTCACGGAGGTGTTTGAGATGCGGATTCCGGGGGCCACGGGCGATGCGGCAGACGGGCTGATGGGCAAGTCCTGACAAAGGCCGTCTGAAAATTTCAGGCCTGAAATTTTCAGTTTTGACACCGCGTTATCAGCCCCACACGGGATACACCGGATTGCTCCACGCCCGCTTTCCCGCCGCGTCAATCACCGTGACGCGCAGATAAGGTGAGCCCACAAACCGCTCCAGCGACACTGTCCCCGTCGTCATGGAATGCCCATGCACCGCCCGCGCGCGGCAGCCGTAACCTTGCACAATCACCGACACCACCGCCGAACAGTCCACCTCCACCCGGTCAGCGAAAACCCGCACATCGCGCAGCTCCGGCCCTTGCGAGCTATAGAAATCCCCCGCCTTCAACGCCGCGAGCAAATCTTCCGGTGTGTTCGCGGGTGATTTCACCATCACCCAGCCGCCAAAATGGTCCGGCTCATTGAAATGCGCGTCATCCGTTGCAATCACGTTCAGTTTCCGCCCACTCGCCAGCATCTGATCCGCAATCGCAAACCCATCCGCCCGGTCACAGCCTGCAAAACAGCCGTGATTATAGATCTCCACCGCATGCGCCGCTGTGATGCTTGCTGCATCCGCCACCGTCAGCCCCGACCATTGCGGATGCGCCACCGCCACAAACGCCCCTGCCGCCACCGCCCGTGCCGCCAGCGCTGCGCCCGACTCCTGCCCTGCAACCGGCATCCATTCCGGCGTATGGCTGCGTGCAAAGTCTGCTGGCAGCCCCACCGCCAGAATGTGCCACAGCTCGCCATTCTCTTGCGCACCAGAGTGCAGTTCCGCCCCCAGAATCGTCGTGAACGCATCTGTCCGGAACGGCACTGTATCCACGATCGGGTAATCATATGACCCGACGAAATGATCGGTCAGCGCCAGAAAATCATACCCCTCCGCCCGGTAGCGCCGGCACACCTCCTCGGGTGACAACACCCCGTCCGACCGCGTTGAATGCGTGTGCAGATTACCCCGCCAGAACCGCCCCGTGGTCACAAAAGCCGATGGTCGCAGCATCATCTTCCCCTTACAGCCAATTCTTCCAACGGAAGAAAAAATATGTGCCCGCCGCCGAGGCGATCATCAACCCCAAGGCCGCAGGATACCCCCATGTTTGTGACAATTCGGGCATTACATGAAAGTTCATCCCGTAAATGCTCGCGATCAGCGTCGGCGGCAGAAACAGCACCGCCACCACTGATACGATCCGCACGGTAGAGTTCTGCACAAGGTTGATCATCCCCAGCGTGGCGTCTGATGCCAGACCGACGCGTCCTGCCAGAAAATCGCCATGCACCTCCAATGCCTGAATATCGCGCGCCAAAGATTTCAGATGCGCCGCCGCCGCGTTCCCCTTGCCATGCGTCTGCGCGTAATACCCCACCGCCCGGTCCAGCGTCAGCAGAGCCAGCCGCACACGCCCCAGCACATCCCCTTCGCGCCCCACATCCTGCAAGGCTGCGGCCAGCACACCGGGTTTCGTCGGCTTGTCGCCACTGCTGAAAACGGATTGGCTGACCTTATCCAGCGCCTTGCCTGACGCCTCCAGAATATCCGCCAGCCGCCCGGTGATATCCTCCATCAGGCCCAGAAACACCGGGCCCACCGCACCACAGCCCGCCATGCTGCGCCCGGCGCGATCCGGAAAGGTCTCAAACGGTCTGGGTGAATGATAGCGCACGGTCACCAGCACATGGGGCGCCACAATCAGGCACACGGGCGATGAGATCTGTTCCTTTTCAAGGTTCTGCCCCGGCAAAACGACGGTCATGTAATCCACCCCGTCCTCGCGATACAGACGGTTGGAAATCTCGATCTCTTCCATGTCGTCCAGATTTGGCACCGCAATGCCAAGTGCTGCCACCAGCGCCACCTGTTCAGGTTGCGGGCGGTACAGGTCCACCCAGACCGCCTCGGTCAAAGGCGCATCAAAGGGCAGGCGTTCCAGCCGAGAGCCAAGGGTGCGATAGGCAAAAATCATGCGGATTTCACAAAAGGATCATCGGTCAGGCGCAGCTTTGCCCTGCTTTGGCCCGCTTTACCAGTCAAAGCTGATGCCGTGGGGCGCGAATGAGGGAAGAGGACCATGGTCTTGCCGGGCATTTTCATCGCAACCTTCTGTTTCTGTGCCTTGACGGCTGCCACCATCATCCTCCGCGCGCTGATTGCACTGCGGCCTGCGACACGCCGGGGTCTTGCACCGCGCCTGCGCTAAAGGCATAGGGGGGCCTTGCCCGCGCTGTGAAGGACGACACTTTGGCCCATCCGACTGTGCCTTTCGCCCCCGAGGCCGACCCGCGCGCCTTTCGCGATGCGCTGGGGCGGTTTGCCACCGGCATCACGGTCATCACCACCCAAACGCCGGATGGCCCGGTGGGGTTTACCGCCAACAGCTTTGCCGCCGTATCGCTGGACCCGGCTCTTGTCCTGTGGTCGCCTGCCCGGGCATCTGCACGCTTTGGCATCTTTGCGACGGCCGCGTTCTATACCATCCATGTGCTGGGCGCAGATCAGCAGGATATCTCGGCCCGCTTTCACCGGGGCGGTGGCGGGTTTGACGGGCTGATGACCACGTCCGCCCCCGAAGGCATGCCCATCCTGCCGCATGTTCTGGCGCGGTTCGATTGCGCCCAGCATGCCACGCATGACGGCGGCGATCATCTGATCGTCGTGGGCCGCGTGCTCCGCGCGGCCTTTGGCACAGGCCTGCCGCTGGTATTCTCACAAGGCGGCTATGCGACGTTGGCCTGACTTCATGCAACGCATGAAGATACCAGCCTAACCCCTACCAATATAAGGCATATCCCGCGCCATCAGCGTCATGAACGGCACATTCACTTCCAAGGGCAGATTGGCCATCTGCACCACAGCCGTCGCCACATGGCGCACATCCATTACTGCCTCAATGCGCATATCGCCACTGGCCTGCACGACACCCTTGGTGAACCCCGCCGCCATATCCGTCATCGCATTGCCAATGTCGATCTGCCCACAAGCGATGTTGAACGCCCGCCCATCAAGGCCCAGCGTCCGCGTCAGACCGGTCACCGCATGCTTTGACATCGTATAGGGTGCTGATCCGGGGCGTGGCACATGCGCCGAAATCGACCCGTTGTTGATGATCCGCCCGCCCTGTGGCGACTGGTGCCGCATCAGACCAAAGGCCGCCCTTGCGCACAAAAACATACCCGTGATGTTGACGCGGGACAGTTCCAGCCAGTCGTCCACCGCAATCTCGTCAATCGGTGCGGCCTTGGCCGACATGCCGGCATTGTTGAACAGCACATCCACGCGGCCCCACGCCGATTTGACCATCGCAAACGCCGCCTCCACCGCCTGCGGATCGCCCACATCACAGGGCAGGATCAGCGCATCCCCCACACTGGTTCCGCCCAGCGTTTCCCGCAGCGCATCTTCGCGTCGCCCGACCAACCCCACCGTCCACCCCGCAGCCTGAAACGCCCGCGCCGTGGCGCGGCCAATGCCGCTGCCGGCACCCGTGATGATGACGTGTGGCATGCTGACCCCCAAGATGTGAACTGGTGCCCCCATACGGAGGAATTCGAGTTTCTCATAGCTACCCATAGCAGAATAAGTTATGTTTTTGCAATATCTTAACACTTCCCTCACCTTCTCACGGGTACCCATAGGTTCCCACCCAATCACACCTTACGTGGTGGGCTAAAGGGTGGGCCACAAAAGGTGGGCTGGAAGGAAATTTCATGGTGCTCTTGAACAGCCTCAATCAACTGAAGGCCAAGAACCTTATCGGCGGCAAGTACGCCGATGGCCAAGGGTTGTGGCTTGTGAAGCGTGACCGTCACCACGGCAAATGGATACTGCGGATCATGGCTTCAGGCAAACGCCGCGAGATGGGGTTGGGCCGCTGGCCAGATGTATCGATTGCGGAAGCGCGGGAACTGGCCGCTGAAGCGCGCAAGAAACTGCGCCGGGGCACTGATCCGATTGCTGCCCGTGCGAAGGCGAAGATCAAACCGATGCGCCTGACGGTCAAGGAAGCCGTGGACTCCTGCTTTGAAGCCCGGAAGGCGGAACTGAAAGCCGACGGTGAGGCTGGTCGCTGGATGTCTCCCTTGTCTTCGCACATCCTGCCCTTGATCGGTCAGACGGCCATCGAAGACCTAGATCAGCATGTTCTCAAACGCGCCCTTGAACCCATCTGGCACGCCAAAGCCGACACCGCCCGCAAAGCCCTCAATCGCCTGAGCCTGACCCTCAAACACGCCGCTGCCCTAGGCTTGGCTGTTGACCTGCAAGCCACCATGAAAACCCGTGCGCTACTGGGGAAACAACGCCACACCCCCGAACACATCCCCTCCATGCCATACACCGAAGCCCCCGCTTTCTACAGGTGGCTCTGCGCCCAGACCATGTTGTCTTGTCTG
>JANNBG010000758.1:0-4178 GCA_031385205.1 Rhodobacterales bacterium | reverse complement strand
CCATCATCTTTCAACCACAAAATTTCTCAAGCTGGGCAGTTTGAATTCGTTCAAGATATTGGAGGCTGAAGGACTTCGCGACGAACAAGAGGGTCGTCACGATGTCGAAGTTAACGGGACAAACAGAATATTCATACCTGGAAATCTTATTGGCCGATTGCTCCCTGGAATTTTTGACATTGACGGACACGGATCTACACTAAATGGGCATGGTTTTGAGGCCAGTATTGCGAGTTGCGAACTTGATGCAGGTCACGTCTGGATAGATGGACCAGTCAAGTACACTTCAAATTTCTTTAATTCATTAGCATTTTGTATGTCAGCAGCATCGGTTGAAGATAAGGCGAAATCTTTCAATTCATATTCAGCATATTGGGAAATTGCGCGCACTGATGCTGAAAATTTTTCCTTGCAGCTTCGCAAACAAATTGAATCTGAGTTAATGATGAAGTGGCGTAAATTTTTACGTGAGAAAGGGGTGCCAGAATCTGTTCTCTCTCGCGCGACTATAGTTGTGAGACACGGGTATGTCGATTATAAAGAACGATCAATTTTTCTGTTAGCGGTTGATGAGGGTGTGGTAAGAACCATTGAAGAAAGAATGAGAAATGCGCCTTTCATTAAGCCAAAGCGTTTCGCTTCTGACAAAGAATACAGGTTTGTTGCCACGCTCGAGATCGATGGACAAATTCTTCCCTGTCCATTCACTGAGGAATTTATCGCGGCGGAAGGATTTCGGCAGTTCTTGGCGTAGTTTCGGAATATCATGTAAGGCCGGCTGAAGCCTGCCCTATGCTCGTCTTGAAATGCAGCGCAGAATCGGTTTTGAACCCACCACCTCCGCCATAGCGGGTTAAAAACCCACCCACCGGCCACCCATGGCGGGGCGCGCCCCGCCCTACCGCCGCCGGTCGCGCCTTGCACTCATCGGCTGGAACGCCACGCCGACATGAGCCTCGCAATACGGCTTTCCCGGCAATGACGGCAGGCCGCAGAACCAGAAATCTTCCGTGGCCGGGTCGCCGATGGGCCACTTACACGTCCGCTCCGTCAGCTCCATCAGCGTCAGGCGCTTGGCGTGCTTTTCGACCTCACGCACCGAGGCCAGCACTTCGGGGCTGATCTCGTTCGCGGCGGGTTGCGGTGGCAGGGGTTGGCCTGCGGGGATGATGGCCTTGCGCACGGGCAGGGGCGTGATGGTGGCACCACCGGGGGGCGGCGCGGGGCGATCAACACGCTCTGTCACGGGCCTTGCGGCAAGGGGTTCGACCACGCGGGGGGCAACGGGTTCCACCTTTGGCACCACAACTTCGATCTCTTCTTCTTCCTTGCCGCCAACGCGGTTGGACAGGCCCAGACGATGCACCTTGCCGATCACGGCATTGCGGGTGACGCCGCCCAGTTCCTTGGCGATCTGGCTGGCGGATTGCCCTTCGGCCCACATTTTCTTTAACGTCTCGACGCGTTCGTCGGTCCAGGACATGCCATTCTCCGCCATAATTTTGCACATCTTATCGTAAAGCGGACAGGGCCCACAAGCAGTGATGGACAGAGGTACGAAAAGCCCGTAATCGACAGGAATGACGATGCACTCCCGTCTTGCCACACCACGACGCCGACGCATCTGATGCGCCGGACGGCTGGCTTTGCCGTCATTTCCCCAGATTGACCCCACATTGGCCAGCGGCTACGGTTCTGGCGTCCGCACCAAGGGTATCCCCATGATTTCCGCCGTTCTTCCAACATATAACCGCGCGCCCCTGGCGTTTTCGCATGGTGACGGGTCGTGGCTGACGACGACTGATGGCGTGCGCTATCTGGACCTTGGCGCTGGCATTGCGGTGAACGCGCTGGGGCATGCGCACCCGGCGTTGCAAGCGGCCTTGACGGCGCAGGCGGCAAAGCTGTGGCATGTGTCGAATGTGTACACGATCCCGGAGCAGGAGCGGCTGGCAGAGATGCTGGTGGATCAGACCTTCGCGGATACGGTGTTTTTCACCAATTCGGGGACAGAGGCGTGCGAGTTGGCGATCAAGATGGCGCGCAAGTATTGGTATGACAAAGGCACGCCACGGGCGCAGATCGTGACATTCGCGGGGTCATTCCATGGGCGGTCCACGGCGGCGATTGCGGCGTCAGGGGCGGAAAAGATGGTCAAGGGGTTCGGGCCTTTGATGCCGGGCTTCATGCATCTGGATTGGGCGGATCATGAGGCTGTCAGGGCAGCGATCACGGATGAAACCTGCGCTGTGCTGATCGAACCTATTCAGGGTGAGGGGGGCATCAGGGCAGTGCCAGACCAATGCCTGAAGGGCTTGCGGGATCTGTGCGATCAGACGGGGGCGCTGCTGATATTCGACGAGGTACAATGCGGCATGGGGCGCACGGGGCGATTGTTCGCACATGAATGGGCGGGGGTGTATCCGGATATCATGATGGTGGCCAAGGGGATTGGCGGGGGGTTCCCGTTAGGGGCGGTGCTGGCGACGGAAACCGCGGCAAGCGGTATGGGGACGGGTACGCATGGGTCGACCTATGGCGGCAACCCGCTGGCCTGTGCGGTGGGGGCTGCGGTGATGGGCATCGTGGCGGAAGATGCGTTTCTGGCTGAGGTCGGGCGCAAGGGTGCCAGGTTCCGGCAGGGGCTGGAGGCGCTGGTGGCGACACATCCGGCAGTGTTTGAAGGTGTCAGGGGGCAGGGGTTGATCCTTGGGCTGAAATGCAACGCGCTAAACACGGATGTGGTGAAGGCGTGCTACGGCGAACACCTGCTCTGCGTGCCTGCAGCGGATAACGTGATCCGTTTGCTGCCGGCCTTGAACATCCCGGATGCGGATATCGACGCGGCTTTGGCCAAGCTGGACGCGGCGGCCACGAAGGTGGGGCATGGGTGACTATGCGTTGCGGCCTTTCACGGCACAGGATTTGCCCATGATGGCGCAATGGCTGCAAACGCCTGCTGTGCGCGACTGGTGGGGTGATCCTGCCACCGAATTGGCATTGGTCAGCGAAGACTTGGATAATGTCCTGATGGACCAGCGTATTGCCAGCTTTGATGGTGTGCCCTTCGGCTATGTGCAAAGCTATCCCTGTGCTGCATGGGGGGCACCGCATTTCCACAACCAGCCGGATGATGCGCGCGCCATGGATACCTGCATCGGTGTGCCCGCCCTGCTGGGCAAGGGGCACGGTGCGGCCATGGTGCGCCTCTATGCGGAAAGGCTGCTCGCTGAAGGTGCCGCTGCCGTGGTCATCGACCCTGACCCCACCAACTTGCGGGCCATCCACGCCTACCGTCGGGCAGGCTTTCGTGACATCGCCGTGCGACCCGGCGAGGCCGGTGACGCTGTCCTTGTCATGCGCTTTGACCCCGCCTTCCTCTGTTCTTAACTATCTCACGGGGGTCCGGGGGTGTGAAACCCCCGGCGCTCGTCACAAGAGAAACATCACATGACCCACTTCCTTGATATCCACAAAACCGCCGCCGCCGACCTGCGGCAGATGATCGACACCGCCCATGCCATGAAAACCGCGCGCAATGGGCGGCCCAAGGGCGCGCCGGATGATGACCAACCTTTGAAGGGCCATATGGTCGCGCTGATCTTTGAGAAACCGTCCACCCGCACGCGGGTGTCTTTTGACGTCGGCGTGCGTCAGATGGGCGGCCAGACCATGGTGCTGTCGGGCAAGGAAATGCAACTGGGGCATGGTGAGACGATTGCCGATACGGCGCGGGTGCTGTCACGCTATGTCGACCTCATCATGATCCGCACCTTTGAAGAGGCGACGCTGCTGGAAATGGCGGAACATGCCACGGTGCCGGTCATCAACGGGCTGACCAACCGTACGCATCCCTGCCAGATCATGGCCGATGTGATGACGTATGAGGAACACCGCGGGCCGATTGCGGGCAAAAAGGTGGTCTGGGCGGGCGATGGCAACAATGTCTGCGGGTCGTTCCTGCATGCGGCGGGGCAGTTCGGGTTCGACTTCACCTTCACCGGGCCAGAGACCTTGGACCCGGAGCCCGCCTTCGTGGGCTTTGCCCGCGAACAGGGCTCCCTTGTCACCATCATGCGCGATCCGGTGGCGGCGATGCAGGGCGCTGATCTGGTGGTGACGGATACCTGGGTATCCATGCATGACCCGGACTCGGCCATGGAACGCCGCCATAACCA
>JANNBG010000730.1:0-4259 GCA_031385205.1 Rhodobacterales bacterium | reverse complement strand
GCACACCTGGCAGAAAGCCCGGCACGTCGACCAGCGTCAGGATCGGGATTTCTGCCAGGTGTGCAGCAGGAACTGGGCGGCGTCATCAAACACGGCGCGAAACTGCTGTTCGCCTATGCCGAGGCGACGGTGCCCAAGGTGACCGTTGTGACACGTAAAACCTATGGCGGGGCCTATGTGGTGATGTCATCCAAACACCTGCGCGGCGATTTCAACTATGCTTGGCCGACGGCTGAGGTGGCGGTCATGGGCGCACGCGGCGCGGTGGAGATCCTGTATCGCAGTGAATTGGGCGATGCGGCCAAGATTGCGGCGCGCACCAAGGAATATGAAGACCGCTTTGCCAACCCGTTTGTCGCGGCAGAACGTGGCTTTATCGACGAGGTCATCATGCCGCATTCGACGCGCCGCCGGGTGGCGCGGGCGTTTGCGAGTTTGCGGGGCAAGAAGCTGACCAATCCGTGGAAGAAACACGATAACATTCCGCTATGACAATGACATTCGTTCAGGAACAGGGGGTACAGGCGGTGCCCGGGGACGCAACGCTGATCGCCGTGCCATCTGGGCAGGCGGTGATCTTGCAAGAGGTGGTCTGGAACGCGCCGGGGCCTGAAGGGTTGACCCTGCGGTTCCGTTTTGTGGCCCCCGGCATTGCCCCCGGCGGCGGCATTGATTTTGATGCTGCAACCGCCGATATGCAGGCCCTGTGCGACAGTTATGCGCGCCCGCGGGTGACGGATTTCGGCCCGCAAGTGCAGCAGATCATCATCTCTCTGTCAGATCGTGCCGTGGTGTTTGGCGCAACGGAACCCGATGTCACGCAGTTTTTTGAGGCATACCGGCTTGAAGACGGGGCCTGCATATGGGAGATTTACTGATGATCCCACAATATGTTGCGGGGCGTTCTTCATGTAATGGCACGATTGCGGCATCGCGGTCACAGGGGGTGGGTTTGGGGCAAGTCATGTATGTTTTGCGCGGGGATTCCGCTAAGGTTAGCCAAGGCCGAACCCAATCGGCCTATACCTCGTACTGGGGCGCGGCAGAGATACTCTCTGGCGTTACCCCGCAAGAATACAGGAGTAGAGGATGTCGAAAAGCAGGATCGTTCTCGCACTGGGCCTCGTTGCATTCGCAGCGGCATGCGCGCCCAAGGCGGAAGAAATCGTATACGTTGATGAACCCGCCGCCGTCACGGTGGAGCCGACCTTTACCGGCAAATACAAGTAAGATGATCGGGCGGGGCGCGGGGCCTGTGCCTTGTCCCGCCCCATTTCACTGTGTGCGGCCATGATAAAACATCGCGGCTTTCCGGGGCGTCTGCCCGGCACGGACCATCAGTTCGTCATCCGCCGTGCGATGAAGGCGGGCCCCACGAAAATCATCAAACGTGAACGCTTTGCTGACCGCAAATCGACCGACCGCAAGGCCGACGAAGGTTTTATGGCGGCCTTGTGGGCTGCATTCGGTGAAGACCCGTTCGCGCGGGGCAATCTGGATGCGGGCCGTCTGTCCTGGCTGTTCGGGCGTGAGGTGGTGCCCGCGCAAGACCCGTTTGACCCCGAAGACTATGACGCGATGCTGCGCATTGATCTGAGGCGGGCCGAGGCGTCCTTTCCGGCGGTGTTTGCCAAGGATGCCCCGGTCTATGACTGGGACGATGAGGATGACGATTAGGCATGAATCCGCCCGCAGACGCGCCATTCCGGCAAGGCTTTGCGCATCGGATTTCCCTTGCCGCAAAAGGCTTTGTGCGAACCTCAGGGCTGCGGCATTCTGCCCGCATCAATCATGCGCCTGCGATGCGTGATCTGATGTATCGAACCGGTTACCCTTCCCCTTGCCTTTGGCCTGACCGTGTTTTGGTCGGGCCTTTTTTCTGGCAAAGCGTCGCCGATGCGGCGGCGTTGCAGGGAATTGGCTTTTCTCTGCCAGCGATTGTTGTAAATTGCGCGTCAATCACAACACAAACACGAGGCAGTTCCCCATGCAAAAGTCCATTCTCATGCTTTCCTTCGTTACCCTTGCGCTGGCAGGTTGCGTCCAGAATGACGGCACGCGCGCGCTTATCGGCGCCGGTGTCGGCGCTGCGGCGGCCTCGGTCACCGACAATGACGTGGCCCTTGGGGCCGCGTTGGGTGCTGGCGCAGGTGCGCTGTGCGACGACGCAGGCGTTTGCCAGTAATCTGACAGGCCACTGGCCAGTCATCAAAGGTCATCCGGGCGCAGGCTCGGGTGACCTTTTGCATTTACGGGGGGTCTTATGTTCACCAAAATCCTGATCGCCAACCGGGGCGAGATTGCCTGCCGGGTGATAAAGACGGCACGGCGCATGGGCATTGCGACGGTGGCGGTCTATTCCGATGCGGACCGGGGGGCCTTGCATGTGCGCATGGCGGATGAGGCGGTGCATATCGGGCCGTCACCTGCCGCGCAAAGCTATATCGTGATCGACCGGATCATGGCGGCAGTGGCGCAAACGGGGGCGCAGGCGGTGCATCCGGGGTACGGGTTTCTGTCGGAAAACCGGATGTTTGCAGCGGCGCTGGAGGCGGCAGGCGTGGTCTTCATCGGGCCACCGTCCAGTGCGATTGAACAGATGGGTGACAAGATCACCTCAAAGAAAATCGCCATTGCGGCGGGGGTGTCGACGGTGCCGGGGCACATGGGCCTGATCGCGGATGCGGAAGAGGCGGTCAGGATCGCGCGGGAAATCGGCTATCCGGTGATGATCAAGGCCAGCGCAGGCGGTGGTGGCAAGGGCATGCGGATTGCGCGGAACGACGCCGAGGCACGCGAGGGGTTTGGGTCATCGAAAAACGAGGCAGCGGCGAGTTTTGGCGATGACCGGATTTTCATTGAAAAGTTTGTGACGCAGCCGCGCCATATCGAAATTCAGGTGCTTGCGGATTCGCATGGCAGCTGTGTCTATCTGCATGAACGCGAGTGCAGCATTCAGCGGCGGAACCAGAAGGTGATTGAAGAGGCGCCGTCGCCCTTCCTTGATGCCGCGACACGCCGCGCCATGGGCGAACAGGCCTGCGCATTGGCGCGCGCGGTGGGCTATACATCGGCGGGCACGGTGGAATTCATCGTCGATGCGGACAAGAGGTTCTATTTTCTGGAAATGAACACGCGCCTGCAGGTCGAACATCCGGTGACAGAGCTGATCACAGGGGTCGATCTGGTGGAACAGATGATCCGTGTGGCCAACGGTGAACGGTTGCCGTTTGTGCAAAGTGACCTGAAAATCAACGGCTGGGCGATGGAAAGCCGCCTTTATGCCGAAGACCCTTATCGTGGCTTTCTGCCCTCCATCGGCAGGCTGACGCGCTATCGCCCACCCGTTGAAGGGGCGACACCGCAGGGGATCGTGCGCAATGATACCGGCGTGGTGGAGGGCTGCGAGATCAGCATGTTCTATGACCCGATGATCGCCAAGCTGTGCACTTGGGGCGAGACGCGGGCGGCGGCGATTGAGGGGATGCGGCAGGCCCTGGACACGTTCGAGGTGGAAGGCATCGGCCACAACCTGCCCTTTGTGGCCGCCGTGATGGACCATCCGCGTTTCATGTCGGGCAACATCACAACGGCCTTCATTGCCGAGGAATACCCCGATGGCTTTCAAGGCGCTGTCCTTGACGCCGTCACCTTGCGGCGTGTGGCGGCATCAGCAGCGGCGATGCACCGGGTGGCCGAAATCCGGCGCACGCGGATTTCGGGCACCATGGATAACCACACGCGCCGCGTGGGCGATGACTGGGTGGTGGCTGTTGCGGGTGTGGACCACGCGGTGACGATTGCGGCTGATCCTGCGGGGTCGACGGTGACCTTTGCGGATGGCGTGCGGGTCCGCGTTGAAAGCGACTGGACACCGGGGCAACCCCTCGCGCGGTTGCTGGTGGATGGCGTGGCTTTGGTGATGAAGGTGGGCAAAGTGCCCATGGGGTTCCGTTTGCGCCACCGGGGTGCCGATTTGCGCGTGCTGGTGCGCACGCCACGGGCTGCGGAACTGGCGGGATGGATGATCGAAAAACTGCCGCCGGATACCTCACGGTTTCTTTTGTGCCCCATGCCGGGGCTGGTGGTGCGCATTGCCGTGCAGGTCGGCGATGAGGTGCAGGAAGGCCAGGCGCTGGCAACAGTCGAGGCGATGAAGATGGAAAACATCCTGAAGGCGGAGCGTAGGGGCGTTGTGAAGCGTGTGGTGGCCGTCGCCGGGGCGAGTTTGCGGGTGGATGATGTGATCATGGAGTTCG
>JANNBG010000718.1:0-2144 GCA_031385205.1 Rhodobacterales bacterium | reverse complement strand
GCCACGAGGGCCAGCATCGCGGGATCGGTGGTGAGTTGGGGCATGATTAGTCCGCTTTGAAAATCTGTGTGCCAGCGACGTAGGTGGCGTGCACCTTACACTCCATCCGCTGGCCGTCAAATGGTGTGTTTTTGGATTTTGAGTGGAGTTTGGATCGGTCCAGCAGGAAGGGCGCGTTCGGATCGAACAGGATCAGGTCGGCAGGGGCACCGGGGGTAAGGCGGCCTTGGGGGAGGTTTAGGCGGCGGGCCGGGTTTAGCGACATGGCGCGGAACAGTTGCGGCAGGGTCAGCGCGCCCGCGTGGTACAGGCGCATGGCGGCGGGAAGCAGGGTTTCCAGCGCTACGGCCCCGGCGGCGGCTTCTTCAAACGGCAAGCGTTTGGATTCTTCATCTTGCGGCGTGTGCATGGAACTTATGATGTCGATCAGGCCGTCAGCCACGGCCTGCACCATAGCGAGGCGGTCGTCTTCGGACCTGAGCGGCGGTTTGACTTTGAAGAAGGTGCGGTAATCGCCGACGTCAAGTTCGTTCAGCGTCAGGTGGTGGATGCTCACGCCTGCGGTGACGTCAAGGCCGTTGCGCTTGGCACGTTCTAGGGCAGGCAGGCTGCGGGCGGTGGTGATTTGGTCGGCGTGGTATTTGGCCCCGGTCATTTCCACTAGGCCAAGGTCGCGGTCGAGGCCGAGGCGTTCGGCCATGGGGGAGACACCGGGCAGGCCGCGCAGGGAGGCGAATTTGCCGGAGGTGACGGCGGCACCGTGGCTGAGGCCGGGGTCTTGCGGGTGGCCGATGATCAGCGCGCCCAAGCTGCGGGCATAGGTGAGGGCGCGGGAGAGGACTTTGGTATCGGTCACGACATGGTCGCCGTCGCTGAAGGCGATGGCACCTGCGTCTAGGAGGAAGCCGATTTCTGTCATCTCGGTCCCCGCGCGGCCTTTGGTGAGGGCGGCCATGTGGTGGATGCGGACGGGAAATTCTGCGGCACGACGGGTTACGAATTCGAGGACTTCGGGGCTGTCAATTGCAGGGTCGGTATCGGCGCGGGCGATGATGGTGGTGACACCGCCAGCGGCGGCGGCGAGGGAGGCGGAGCGGAAGCTCTCCTTGTGCCGATCACCGGGTTCACCGATTTTGACGCCGATGTCGACAATGCCGGGGGCGAGGCAGAGGCCGTGGCAGTCGATGATGGTGGCAGATTTGGGGGCGGGGGTGTTGAGGGCGTGGATTTGGGTGCCGCTGATGGTGAGTGTGCCCGGCGCGTCCGTCAGGGTTTCGGGGTTGATCAGGCGGGCGTTGGTGAAATGGATCATCGGGTGGTCCTTGGCGTAGGGTGTGTGCTTGCACGCACCGTTTGTGCGCGGCGGGCGGTATGGGGGGCGGTGCGTGAAATCACGCACCCTACGGGGATACTCAACTGCCCATCCAGACGAAGACGCCGACGAAGACGAACATCAGGATCAGCACAACCGTGGCAACCATGCCACCGATGCGGGCGTCGGACAGGGGTTTCTTTGGCGGTTTTTCTGGGGGGTGCGGGGTGGTCATGGGTGTGGGGCCGAGGTTGGTGAGACGCAAATAAGGTAAAAAATGTTCAAGTGCGTCATCAGCCTAGTTCCTCACCCAGTCGACCTAAGGACGGGCGGAGTGCGAACGACCTGCTTACGTTAATTACTGTATGACAGTTATCGCACATATATTTCTCTGATACATCGGAGCCACCTTCGAAATGGCGCATTCTAAATTGCTTTTCATCGCGTACAAAACATAGGTTGCAGAAAGGTTGCCCAACCCGTTTTTTATTTGCGTCAAGCTCGTAGAGGAGACCGTTACTATCCTCGAGCTTTCCTTTCTTATTTAGTTTTTCTCTTAATTCAGAAATTTGCTCGAGAAGATTTCTACGTTCTTCTTTTGCATCTTGTAGGGCTTCTTTTGCCTCTAGCAAACCGCTTACGAGATCGGAAAGCCGCAATTTGAGGTCTGCGAGGTCCATTTCACGATCTATGCTGCGAAGTTCCTTAGTTATCGCAAGTGTCTGTGAAATCGCTGACAGGCCCATCATAATATCCATCACACCATCACCCCCACTGCCTTGGCCCCGCGCTCCGCCCGCAGGTTGCGCGCCAGCAGGTCCATGCAGGCCAT
>JANNBG010000712.1:0-2105 GCA_031385205.1 Rhodobacterales bacterium | reverse complement strand
GTTCCGCCAGAAATGTCGTGAAGTGTTCGCCCAGGGCGATGGATGTGGTTTTGGCCATGTGGCACCTCCTGCCACCTTACATTACCAAATGTTGGTAGCAGGGGCAATCAGGCCCAAATGAAAAAGGGGCGCCATCACAGCGCCCCCTTTTTATCAGCCGCGCGCCGCCATCGTCGCCTTCGCCCACCAGACCACATCATCCAGCGTCAGTTTGGCTGACGGCAGCAAGGACGCCTCGATATCCGCCAGATTGCCCGACCCGCCCATGCCCGGATGCACGCGCCAGAAATCGCCACCGCCAATGTGCACCGCGTTGCGCACTGGCACCATTTGCAGTTCCACCCCGATGCCACGCAGATGCTCCAACGCCCGCGCGCCGCCCATCGACCCATAGGCAATCGCCGCCATCGGCTTTTTCGCCCATTCCACATAGGCCTGATCCAGCGCGTTCTTCAGGGATCCGCTGACCGAATGGTTATATTCGCTGACCACAAAGATGTACCCGTCGAATTCCGCCAGTTTCTTTTGCCAAGCCACCACAACCGGGTCCGCCGACGGCATATAGGCGTTGGATGCCATGTCGGCGAACATCGGCAGGTTATAGTCGCGCAGATCGACCAGTTCGACTGTCATGTCGGTACGGGCCTGCGCCTGTTTCAGCATCCACTGTGCCGGAATGTCGGCAAAGCGGGTCTGGCGCGTGGATCCGATGATCAGCGCGATTTTAGGGGTGTTGGCCATGGTGTGCTCCTGTGTTTGCTGGATCCTACATATGGCTGTGCGCGCCAGATGTCATTCCGCACCCGCGAAACCCCTCTGTGCGTTTTTGCAACCCTTGCGCGGCCAAGCGACCAGTGCTTTACCTGACCTATGCAAAAACCCACCGACAACCCCGCCGATCCCTTCAAGAAAGCCCTGGCCGATGCCACGCGCACCATGGCCGATCAGCCTGATCTGACCATCGCCTATTCGGTGGACCCGTCGGGCGTGACCAAAGACGGCATGCGCCTGCCGCAGGTCAGCCGCCGCATGACGCGGGATGAGGTGATGCTGGCCCGCGGCACCGCCGATGCACTGGCCCTGCGTCTGCGCCACCATGATGAAGGCGTGTCGGCCAAATATGCGCCTACGGGTGCGCTTGCGCGCGAGATTTATGAGGCGATGGAAACGGCTCGCTGCGAGGCGGTGGGTGCGCGCATGATGCCGGGCACGGCGGTGAACATCGACGCGAAAATCCTGTATGAGGCGGACAGGAAGGGCTATTCCCAGATCACGCAAGCCAGTGAGGCACCTTTGGCCGTCGCTGCAGGCTATCTGGTGCGCCATCTGGCCACAGGGCGCGACCTGCCGCGTGGGGCGGCCAATGTGATGGACCTGTGGCGCGGCTTCATCGAGGAACAGGCGGGCGGCAATCTGGATGGCGTGGGCGATGCCTTGGCCGATCAGTCTGCCTTTGCCCGCCTGACGCGCAAGGTCATCGCCGACCTGGGTTATGGCGACCAGTTGGGCGATGACCCCGATCAGGACGCACCGGATGAGGATGTAGGCGCCGAGGACGAGGCCGAAGATCAGCCGGACTCTGCCGGGGATGAGGAGAAAGAAGAAGACGGCGAGGCCACCCCGGAGCAATCACAGGAAGATCAGCAGGACCAATCCCAGGCGCAAGTGTCGATGGAAGACAGCGCCGAGATGGAACAGGGCGACGAGGCGGAAATGCCTGAAGGCGAAGCGCCAATGGAGCCGCCACCGCCTGCACCCCATTCCGATGCGGACCCGAACTATACCGTGTATACCACGGATTTCGATGAGGAAATCAAGGCGGAGGATTTGGCCGAACCGGCGGAACTGGAGCGGTTGCGCGCCTATCTGGATCAGCAGTTGGAACCGCTCAAAGGGGCCGTGTCACGCCTTGCCAACAAGTTGCAACGGCGTTTGCAGGCGCAACAAAACCGCAGCTGGGAGTTTGATCTGGAGGAGGGCACGCTGGATGCAGGCCGCCTAGCCCGTGTCGTGGCCAACCCCACAACGCCGCTATCCTTCAAGCGTGAAAAGGATACGGAGTTTCGCGATACCTGCGTGACCTTGCTGCTGGATAACTCCGGTTC
>JANNBG010000691.1:0-13973 GCA_031385205.1 Rhodobacterales bacterium | reverse complement strand
TCCGTCCTGCGTCAACCCGGCCATGTGGCGCAGGTCTATCTGGTCAGCGAAGCGGCAATCGCGGCCACCGAACGGCTGACCGAAGATATTTTTCTGGATTGCCTCGCCTGTTCCTTGCGCGAAACGCTGGCCCCGGTGATCTATCGCCGCAGCCCCGGCGCTGATGCACCCGATGCGGTGACGGTCACAGCACAGGTGATCCTGTCAGGGTCGGATCAATGCACGCTGCGGGTCAGCATTGAACAGGGCACTGGGCGGCGTGTGATCTGGACGGGCATGCGCCATGTGCCGCGCGCGGGCAACATGCCGACCGACCATGATGCGGTGCTGGCCCTGGTGCATGAGACGACAGATGCGCTGGCCGATGGCCTGCTGCTGCAACGGTTGCGGACGCAGGAACCGCTGGATGCGGCGCTGATGGGGCGCTTTGCCCTACGCAAGATATTCATGATGCAGCCCGATGCGATGGTGCAGGCGGATGGGTTGCTGGCGCGCGCCTTTGATATGGACCCGCATCCCAATATGCTGGCCTGGCGCATCCAATTGCGGGTGATCCAGTGGATGGAACGTCACCCCACCGTGGCAAGCGTCGCGGAAATCGAGGCGCTGATCGCGCAGGCCCTTTTGCTGGACCCCAACAACTCCATGGTGTTGGCGGCAAGTTCGAATGCGCGGATGTTGGTGACGGATGACCCGGCGGCAGCGGCGCAACTGGCGCAAAGCAGCCTGATGATGAACCCGGCAAACCCGTTTGCATGGGATTGCATGAGCATCGGCCTGATGTCTCAGGGCCGTCTGGAAGAGGCGCATCAGCATCAAAAGCGGGCCAACCTGATTGCCGCGCGCGCGCCGATCCGGCATTTCTGGGATATGGGGGCGTGCCTGACATCAGTGGTCACCGGGCGCTATGACGAGGCATTGCGGCTGGCGCAATCGGCATCAGCTTTGGTGCCAACGTTCCGCCCGCCGCTGAGATATCTGACGGTATTGCATGCGCAGATGGGCGACCATGACCGGGCGATGATGTCAGCCAAGCGCCTGATGCAGTTGGAGCCGGACTTTACCCTGGATAAACTGCACCGCGACCCCAACTATCCGGTGTATTCGTTGCGCAAAAGCGGGTTGTTGCAGACTGATCTGATGCGCGATCTGGCCACCACGGCATTGAGCGCATAGTGCAGTTGCTTGTGGGCCGCCCGGTCAGCCTGACAGTGCTGGATTTCGGGCTGTTCCATGTGCATGCGGGGCGGGTGATCGGCGTTCCGGGTTTTCTGATCGTGACGGACCGGGGTGAGCATGTGCTGGTGGATACCGGCTTTGCGCCAGCCTATGCGGTGGATGCGCCGGCGGCAGGGCGGCGTGACGGGCTGGACGCGTTTGGTGTGCTGGTGGGGTATGGGGCGGCCCAAACAGTACAGGGGCAACTGGCGCTGCGGGGACTTGTGCCTGGGGATATCGACCTTGTGGTGCTGACGCACAGCCATATTGACCATGTGGGTGGGCTGGGGGCGTTTGCGGGGCATCGCGTGGTGCTGTCAGTAGCGGAACGCGCGCTGCCGCGCCCTTTGTATTGGGGGGCGGTGCAGCGCATGGCATGGCCGGATGCGGATTACATCAGCATTGATGGCGATACCGACATCGGGCCGGGCTTGCGCCTGCTGCATGTGCCGGGGCATGTGCCGGGGCAGTTGGCGCTGTGGCTGTCCCTGCCGGAAACGGGGGATGTGCTGCTGACATCGGATGCGATTTCACGGCCGACGGAGCTGGCCGAAGGGTTTGTGGGGGCGGATGACCCGGTGCTGGCCGGGCAAAGTGCAGCGCGGCTGATGGCGCTGTCGCAGGGCGCGTTCACGATTTGGGGGCATTGCCCGGAACAGTGGGCCGGATTGCGCAAGGGGATGGAGTATTACTTATGATATATCAATACGTTACCCCTCAAACCTCACGTTAAACGTGAAGTTTGTCACCCCATCCAACCCATCAGGCGCCTTGGCAAAACGTCCGGCGGACTGCACGGCCTTGACGGCTGCTGCATCCAAGCCCGCATCGCCTGATGACCGCAGAATCGACAGGGCCTGCAGGCGGCCATCAGCCCCCACAGTCAGGCGCAGTTTGACGCTGCCCGTGGCCGTGCTGCCCGCCGGATAGCGTTTCTTGCGTTCGATCCTGGCACGGATTGTCGCCCCCCATTCCGCCTTGGCATCTGCCTGCCCTGCCCCTGCCAGTGTGCCTGCGCTGGCCTGCCCGCCAGCCCCTGCCTGCGTGCCACCGCCCGTACCTGCCGCTCCTTGTGCGCGGGTACCGCCACCGGCCGGCTTTGGTTTGGCTGCCGTGGCCTGCTGCACCGGGCGCACCTTTGGTTTCACCTGTGGTAACGGTGCTGGTGCATCGCCAAACAGCGGGACCACATCGGCCTGCACGGGTTGCGGCATTGCGGTGCTGCTGGGCATCGCGGGGGCAACCTCTGCCGTTGGCATCACGGGGGCTGGCGGGGGTTCTGCCATCACGGGTGCTGCAGGGGCATCTGCCATGGTGGGCGGTGCCTCCCACGCGGCCACCATGGCGGCCACCCCGGCATCAGTCGCGGCCAGCGTGATGGGTGCGGTGCCCGCATCCCCTGCCGCCTGCGCCCCACCCGGCATGGGCACAAAGGCAAACCCGGCCAGATGCAGCCCCACCGCTGCCATTGCCGCCAAAGTGCCCTGCCACAGCCCCATCATTTTGCCGCCGTTATCAGCTGCACATCGCCCCAGCCCATGGCCGCCAGCCGCGTCATCACCGTTGCCAGCCGCTGTGCCGATGTGGCGCGATCCACATGCAACAGCAGGGGCGCGGCACAGGGGGCAGTACAGGCCGCGTCGCGCGTGGCCGCCAGCGCATTCAAGGCCGCATCCCCAACAACGGCACGATGCGCCAGCGTGCCATCTGCCGCCAGATACAGGGCAATCTTGCCCGCAACCTTGGTGCCATCGGCCACAGGTGCCGTCACAGGCAGCGGGTCAGACGGGCCCATGCGCGCGACGATCAGGAAAAAGATCAGCAGCAAAAACACCACGTTGATCAGCGGCAGATAGGGCTCCGGTGGCAGGCGGCGCGGCGGGGCATCGATGCGCATGGGCTATTCCACCAGTACGACGCGGCTGATCCCCGCGCGGCGCAACAGACCCATCAGATCGACCACGCGCTGCACATCCACCCCTGCCCCGGCGCGCAGCACGACCATGTCATCGGGGCTGGCCATCAGGGGGGCCAAAGCCTGCGCGAGATCACCATCCCCCAGCGCCACACGGTTCAGCGCGAGGCCGGCCACATTCACCTGCACCAGACGTGGCGGGCCGGAATATCCTGCCGCAGCACCCGCCATCTGCAAGGGCAGGCCATGGTCACCGCCATAGCGCGAGGCGAGCATGAAAAACACCATCAGCAGCACCATCACGTCGATCATGGGGATCAGGTTGGGGCGTCTGCGGCGCGTGGTCACAGGGCCAAGGCGCATCATTTTGGCCGGGCCAGCAGCACGCGGGTGGCGGCATCTTCCAGATCATGGCGCAAACGGTCATTCACGCCGTCGCACCATGCCAGCGCCACTGCCGCCGGAATGGCCACACCCATGCCCGCCGCCGTGGTCAGCAGGGCCTGCCAGATACCACCCGCCAATGTGGCCGGGTCGGCAGATGTGCCCGCCGATTGCAGGGCCTGAAAGGCCGCAATCATGCCGGTCACGGTGCCCAGCAGGCCCATCAGCGGGCCGATGGTGGTGGCCAGTTCCAGCCCGCGCAAGCCCCGCGCCGCCTCGGCCAGCACGGCACGCGCCACCCGCATGGTTTCCGCCTCGGCGGTGGCGGCATCCAGTCCGGCGGCCTGCATCGCGGCGCGCACCACGCGGGTGCGGGCCCCCTGCCCTTGCAACGCCTGCAATGCGCCGGGCTGGTCGCCCGATTGCCACAGGGCCAAGGCACGGTCCGGACTGCGGCCCCAGATCGCCCCGATGCGGATCAGCTGGGCGATCTTCCACAGGATCAGGGCCATGGTGGCCACGGACAGGGCAGCAATCGCCCACATGGCAGGGCCGCCAAGGGTGACAAAGGCCATGGCGCGGCCAAGGGCGGTATTGGGTGCAAATTCCATGGCATGGGGGATAGCGTGCTGGGGCCAGGGGAGCAAGGCAGAGCGCGACACATCACAGCCGTCAGCGCCCCGTGCGATACCTCTCCCCCGGCCCCTCTCCCACAGAGAGAGGGGAGGCGCGCCCATCCTTCTCCCCTCTTCGGCTTCGGAGAGGGGCCGGGGGAGAGGTGGGCGCCGCTAGCGCCGCGCCAGACCGTCGCGCAGCACGGACAGCACCACGTCATGCGGCACATCATCCGCCACAAAGGCCTGCCCGAGGCCCCGCGCAAGGATGAAGCGCAGATTTCCGTCAACGACCTTTTTATCCTGCCCCATCAGGTCCAGAAGCGCCTCTGCCCCCGGCAAATCCCCTGCAATATTGGCCATATCCACCTTCATGCCCATGCTGCGCAAATGCGCCCGCACGCGGCTGGGGGCTTCTTGCGCGCACAGACCCAGACGCATGCTCAACTCAAACGCCAGTGCACAGCCAATTGCCACGCCCTCGCCATGCAACAGGCGGTCCGAATAGCCCGTTGCCTTTTCCAGCGCATGGCAGAAGGTGTGGCCCAGGTTCAGCAGCGCCCGCTCGCCCTCCTCCGCCTCATCCCGGCTGACAATCCCTGCCTTCATCTCCACCGATCGCGTCACCGCCCGCAGGCGTGCCGCGCGGTCCGTGGTCAACGTCGGCCCCGCGCCTTCCAGCCAGTCAAAGAAATCTGCATCGCCCAGCAGGCCGTATTTTACCACCTCGCCATAGCCCGACAAAAAGTCGCGGGGTTTCAGCGTTTCCAGCACCCCGATATCGGCCAGCACCAGGGACGGCTGATGAAACGCCCCCACAAGGTTCTTGCCCTGCGCCGTATTGATCCCCGTCTTGCCGCCAACTGAACTGTCCACCTGTGCCAGCAACGTTGTCGGCATCTGCACAAAGCGCACGCCACGCCGCAAAACGGCTGCTGCGAACCCCACCAGATCACCCACCACGCCACCACCAAAGGCCACCACCACATCGCGGCGTTCGACCCGCTGTTCCAGCAGCCATTCCACGCAACGCGCAAACTGCGGCCAGCCCTTCGTGCCCTCACCCGGTGGTAAGGCGAGCGCCGTCATCGCGATGCCCGCCGCCTCGAAACTTGCGGCAAGGTCCAGCAGATGCGTGGCGGCCACCGTATCATCTGTCACTACTGTCACGCGTTTGCGTGCAAGCAGGGGTGCGATGTGCCCTGCTGCCGCCGCCACCAGCCCGGTGCCAATGCGCACCTCATAGCTGCGTGTGCCCAGTTCAACCGGCACCACGTTCATCGTCATTCCATACCCTCATCCAGCACATCGTGCCGCGTCAACAACGCCTCGGCCACGCGTGTGGCCATTTGATCCACCGACATATCTGCCGCACTATCCACCGCGATATCGGCCAGTTCATACAGCGGCACGCGCGCGGCATAAAGCGTGGCCAGCGTGGCGCGCGGGTTGGCCGTGCGCAACAAGGGCCGCGTGGCCTTGTGCCGCACCCGTTGCCACAACAGGTCAATGTCCACACGCAGCCAGACGGATATGCCCTGCCCCTGTACCAGATCGCGGTTGGTGGCCGACAGGAACGCCCCACCACCGGTGGAAAGCACACATGGCGTGCCCCGCAAAAGCCGCGTCAGCACTTCGGTCTCGCGTGCGCGAAAGAACGGCTCGCCGTCGCGTTCAAAGATTTCGGCGATGCTGCGTTGGGCGGCACGGGTGATTTCTTCGTCCGAATCAACAAAGGGCACGCCCAGCTTTCGGGCAAGCACCGTGCCCACGGCGGTCTTGCCAGCGCCCATCATCCCCACCATTACGACGGTTTTCTTCAGCCGCACCCCGGTTTTCCCCTAAACCCAGTCGTCTTTGCACGGGCGGGCCCTTGCCGACACTGATCATCCCCGCTTTCAATGGCGTGAAGTCATTCTGAATGCCATATATAATTGTAAGCAAGCCGGGGCGGACTTATGTTGGGCAGATGGTCGCAGCACCGCGCAGTGGCCCAAAAGCAAAAGACGGAAAGGCCGGGAACATGGGGCGTTTGGTCAAGGCAGTGCTGGTATTGGCCGTGGTCTGCGTGATCGGGCTGGCGGGCTATGCCTATTTGGGGGATCTTTCGCCTGAACAATCGACGATCACGCAACCGGTGGTGCTGGATGCGCAATAGCATGGCCCTGCTATTGCTACTTTCGGGGCCAGCAGGGGCCGAAGCGCCGCTGTCGGCGATTGACTGGTTGTCAAAATCGGTAACGCCCGTGGTGCAGCCGGTGAAGCCAAAACTGGTAGAACCCGCCATCACCAGAGGTGCGCTGCCGCAGGATGTGGCGGTCTCTGTGCTGGGCGCGCCAAATGTGGATGCGGTGGGATTGCTGTCACCGCAGGTGACGGGTCTGCCGCATAATCTGTGGGGCCTGGGTGGCACAGCTGACATCACGGCGATGATTGCGGCGGAACATACGGATACGCTGCCCGCCTTGCGGCAGTTGCTGGTGACGCTGCTGCTGGCCGAGGCGGACGCGCCAGTGGACAGTGGCACGGGCGGCGATGTGTTGCGGGTGCGGGTCGATAAATTGCTGGATTTTGGCGCGCTGGATCAGGCCGAGGCGTTGATTGCGGCGGCAGGGGTGCCGGATGCAGAGTTGTTTCGGCGCAGCTTTGACGTGGCCTTGCTGACCGGCAGCGAAGACCAGGCCTGCAAGGCGATGCAGGCAACAGCCACCCTTGCCCCCACCTTTCCCGCGCGCATCTTTTGCATCGCGCGGTCGGGTGACTGGAATGCGGCGGCGTTGTCGTTGCGCACGGGTGTGGCCTTGGGGCAGATCACACCCGAAGATGATGTGCTGCTGTCGCGGTTTCTGGACGCCGAGGTTGATGGCGACGCCCCACCGCCCTTGCCTGCACGCATGACCCCGCTGACATGGCGCATTTTTGAGGCGATTGGCGAGCGTTTGCCGACGGCAAACCTACCCTTGGCCTTTGCGCATGTCGATTTGTCCGACAGAGCGGGCTGGAAATCGCAGGTAGAGGCGGCGGAACGCCTTGCAAAGGCGGGGGCAATTGCACCGAACCAGTTGCTGGGGCTGTATACGGAACGCGACCCGGCAGCATCGGGTGGCGTATGGGACCGCGTGGCAGCGTTTCAGGATTTCGATACGGCCCTTGCGACGGGTGATGCGACACGCGTGGCGGCGGCCTTGATTGCGGTCTGGCCATTGATGGAAAGCGCCGAGTTGGAGGTGCCGTTTGCGGCGCTTTATGGCGAACGGCTGGGCAAGGTGGCGCTGACGGGTGATGCGGCGCGGGTGGCGTTTCGGGTGGGGCTGCTGTCACCGGCCTATGAAAAGCTGGCTGCGGCGCGGGTGACCACGGATGTGGCCGATGTCTTTCTGAAGGGTTTGGCCAAGGGGTCGGTCGCGGGGTTGGTGGCCCCAGACAGTCTGGGCCGGGCGATTGCACCGGCGTTTGTGTTGGCGGAACCGTCGGCAGTGTCCTTGGAGATGCTGGAGGAAGGGCGTCTGGGCGAGGCGATTATGACGGCGATTGATCAGATCAGCAGGGGCGTGCAGGGCGAATTGCGCGGGGTGACGGACGGTCTGGCGCTGCTGCGGCATGTGGGGCTGGAAGATGTGGCGCGGCGCACGGCGTTGCAGTTGATGATCCTGGAACGGCGGGGCTGACATGCCTGCAACGATGGACCAGTGGATTTCGACATTCCTGCAGGCACAGGCCGCCGAACTGGATACGGCGCGCAATACGCGGCTGGCTTATGGGCGCGATCTGAAGGATTACGCAGGTTGGCTGATCCGCCAAGGCACTGATTTTGCAGGGGCTGATCGCGCGAGGGTCGAGGAATACCTGATCTTTTGCGATGCCATCGGCCTGTCAAAGGCCACGCGCGCACGGCGATTGTCGGCCATCCGGCAGATGTACCGCTTTGCGCATGACGAAGGCTGGCGCGCGGATAACCCGGCCATTCGTATCTCTGGGCCGGGGCGCGGTGCGCGCTTGCCGCAGACCTTAAGCCATGAGGAGGTGGACTGTTTGCTGGGGGCCGCCCAGAGCCATGGGCGAACCGAGGCAGACCGCATTCGAAGCACGGCCCTGCTGGAACTGCTGTATGCCACGGGCATGCGCGTGTCGGAACTGGTGGAACTGCCGGTGGCCGCCGTGCGGGGCGATCCGCGGATGATCCTGGTCAAAGGCAAGGGCGGGCGTGAACGCATGGTGCCCCTATCGGGGCCTGCGCGCGCGGCACTGGTGGCATGGCTGGCGCAATGGGATGCGCAGCAAGATGCGGCACGCATGAAGGGCAAGCCCGTGGCGCGCCACCTGTTCCCCGGCCCTGGTGTGGCGGGCCACCTGACACGGCAGCATTTCTATTTGATGATCAAGGACATGGCTGTGACGGCTGGCATCGACGCCACAAAGGTCACCCCCCACACCCTGCGCCATGCCTTTGCTACGCATCTGCTGGCCGGCGGGGCCGATTTGCGGGTGATCCAGACCCTGCTGGGCCATGCCGACATTGCCACGACCCAGATTTATACCCATGTGCTGGATGACCATCTGAAAGATCTGGTCCTGACCCACCACCCGCTGGCAAAGCTGCGCAATGGTTAAGGCCCTGCGCCGCCTGCTGGGCCGTGGCCGCCCCCAAACCTTTACCGAAGATATTGCTGGGGCCATTGCCCAAGGCCATTCGGAAGGTGTGGTTGAAAAAGAGGCGCGTGACCGGTTGTTGGGTGCGCTTGATTTGCATACCCGCACCGTGGATGAAATCATGCGGCCACGGCGCGAGATTGAGATGATAAATGCCGATCTGGCCCCCGGTGACATCATCACGCAAGCGCTGGCGTCGCCCCATACCCGGCTGCCGGTTTACCGCGACAATGACGAAAACATCCTTGGCGTGGTGCATGCCAAAGACCTGTTGCGCGAGGTGGACCGTCTGGTGCGCGGTGAAGGCCGCAGCATCGACGATCTGGAGATCGGACGCGTGTCCATGAAGCCCTATTTCGTGCCAGATACCACACCGCTGGACGAACAGATGCGCCAGTTTCTGAAACGCCGCACGCATTTTGCGCTGGTGGTGGATGAATACGGCGTGCTGAAGGGTTTGATAACGCTGGAAGATATTCTGGAAGAAATCGTCGGTGACATCACGGATGAGTTTGATGTGGTGCGCAAGGGCGCAGGGTTGGATCAGGCCCCGGATGGCGATTACCTGATCGACGGGGCCATGACGATCCGCGATCTGAACCGTGCTGTGGGCTGGGGATTGCCGGACGACGAGGCGAACACGATTGCGGGACTGGTGATCCACGAGGCGCAGATGATCCCGGCGGAGGGGCAGGTTTTCAGCTTTCATGGCTTTCGTTTCGAGGTGCTGGCGCGCCACGAAAACCGGGTGACCAAGTTGAAGGTGCGGGCATTATAGCGATCAGATGATATCAATCGCGCCTGCCAACCCTGCCAGCGTTGTGATCCCGGCCAGACGGATCACCTCGCCATTGCCAAAGTCAAAGATGACGCGGCCTGCGATGACATCGGCAAAACGTCCCACAACCTGTGCTTCGGTCAGGCGCGCATTGCCCCACAGCGCATTGTCCAGGGCCAATGTGTCGCGGTCGCGCAGCGAGAAGTCCTGCACCACATCCGACCCGAAATTCGCCTGAAACACAAAGGCATCGGCCCCGGTCTGGCCATACATCGCATCGGCGTCAATGCCACCATTCAGACGGTCATTGCCCAGACCACCCCACAGCAGATCGCGCCCCTGCCCGCCTGCCATCCAGTCATTGCCATCGTCACCCCACAGCTGATCCGCGCCATCATCACCCCAAAGCCGGTCCAGCCCTGCAGCGCCGTGCAAGATATCATTGCCGCCCGCGCCGTGCAAATCATTGCTGCCCCGGTTACCAGTCAGCGTGTTCGCAATCGCCGATCCCGTGGCATCAATGCCATCAACGCCCAACAGGCGCAGTTGCGCCATGCCCGCGCCCAACACGACGGAGCCAGAGGTCAGCAGCAAATTGCCGTTCACCACATCCAGTTTGACGTTGCCATGCGCCATATCCACGGTCAGATCAAAGGTGCGCTGACCGACATGGCCTGTCACCTGCGCCGCCGCCACAGCCTTGATCCCAAGCCCGTAACCACCCGTATCGGTTGTGCTGCCGACAGTCCGGCCAATGGCAAAAGACACGCCACGCGTACCTTCGCCCATGGAATAGAACCCGTCCTTGTCATTGTCGGTATAGGCCACACCTGTCAGATAGACCAAGGCACCACGGTCACCGAACAGTTCGGTGATGACCGACACGTTAAAGGTGCCGCCCTGGGTAAAGGCCCCCTGTTCCTGCGACAGCCCCACCTCACCAAACCGTTCGACCATCAGATCGGCACGGTGCAGGGACGAGCGCATAAAGGCCTCGTGCTGCACGCTGATCATGGTGGCCAGCGTATCCGCGCCCGCCAGCGAATTCAGCGCGATGTTTTCACCCACATAGCCGATATAGCCCTGTTGTTCGGCCCGCCCCCAAGGCTGCGACCCGCCCGCACCCGTGTGGCTGAAGACATCGTAATTCAGCATCCACAGCGAATGGCCGACGGCTGCCGCCTCTAATGCGGTATTCGGCGCAAGCACCTGTTTGGATGTTGTGTCAATCTGCCCTGCGGCCAGCCCGTCATTCAGCCCGATGCCATAACGTGCCGCCTCGGCTGCGGGGTCCAGCCGGGCGCGGTTCAGCAGTTCCAGCAGATATTGTTCGGCAACGGTCATCGGCATGGGTTCAGTCCTCGGATGGTCCAGCTTTCAGTCTAGAAGGGGATCCTTCGATTCCGAAAGGGGATTTGTCAAAAAATGTTAATGCAGCCTGCGATGCCTGCAAGTGATGCGACACCATCCAGCGTGATTGTCTCGCCATTGCCAAAATCAAACACCACATCGCCGCGCACGACATCAGCAAAGCGCGCCACCGCTTGGGCGGCAGTCAGTTGGCCAGTCCACAGGCTGTTGTTCAGCAGCAGATCATCACCCGCCTGCACGGAAAAGTCACGGATCACTTCGCTGCTGAAGTTACCACTAAAGACAAAGTCATCGGCCCCGGCACCGCCCCAGACGCGGTCATTCCCCGCACTTGCGGTCAGACGGTCATTGCCCGCACTGCCCTTCAGCAGGTCATCGCCAACGCCGCCGTTCAGGCTGTCGGCACCGATCCCGCCCGTCAGACTATCTGTGCCGGTATTGCCGATCAGGCGGTCATCACCACTGCCACCCAACAGACCGTCGGCACCGCTGCCGCCCAGCAGAAAGTCGTGCCCGACGCCGCCCAACAGCCTGTCCGCACCGGTGCCGCCCCACAGCTTGTCGTCACCAGCGGCACCCACCAGCCAATCCGCACCCAGCGCCCCGGAAATATGGTTACCTGCACTATTGCCGATCAGATGATTGGCGGCGGCAGACCCCGTGGCATGCAATTGTTCCACCCCCAGCAGGCGTACATCGTCAATCCCGCGGCCCAACGTGATGGACCCCGAGGTCAGCAGAAGATGCCCGCCCACGACATCCAGTTTCACATTGCCCGGGCGCATATCCACGGTCAGCGCAAAATGCGTATCCCCTGACACACCCGTCACAGCAACCGCTTGCCGCGCCGTCACGCCAATCGCATACCCGCCCGCAGTTGCCGTGGTTGTGTGGCCACCTTGTGCCGTGAGGCTGACGCCTGCCCGTCCTTCGCCCATCGAATAAAAGCCATCACCATCACGGTCCGCATAGGCAACGCCGGTCAAAAATACACGCTCGCCCATCACGCCGAAAAGTTCGGTCACCACGGAATTGTCCCAACTGCCGTCCGGCGTGGTAAAGGTGCCCTGATGCTGTGCCACACCGATCTCGCGGTAGTAGCCAAGCATAAAGTTTTCACGGTGGCCGTGGCTGTGCATAAACTGTTCGTGGTGCGTGGCAATGGCCCGACCCAAATCAGCGGCGCTTGACCCTGATCCTGCCATGGCGATATTTTCGCCCATTGCACCAACATAGCCCAGAGCACCCGCCCTATCCCATGGCAGGGTGCCGTTCGCGCCGACATGGTCAAAAATATCCGCCGCGAGCATCCATGTCGAATGGCCGGTGGCGGCCTGATCCAACACGGCACTCGGCGCGAGGACCTGCTTGGAGGAGCCGTCAATCGCGCCCGCAGCCAAACCTTCGTTCAGGTCGATGCCGTAGCGCGCGGCTTCTGCCAACGGGTCGAGCCGCGCACGGTTAATCAGTTCAATCAGGTATTGTTCGGCGGCCGTCAATGACATGGGCAGTCCTCTTTGCAGTTACACTGGTGCAGTCCGGGCCCATATACTGCAGCGGGGCATCCCGCGTGCCGTATCGTGGCATCAACCGTTCGACTTCAGAAAATTTCTATCGTGGCGGCAAGGCCAGCCAGTGATCCGACGCCGTCCAGCAGGATCGTCTCGCCATGGCCAAAGTCGAACAGCACATCGCCGCGCACGACATCGGCAAAGCGCGCCACTACCTGGGTGGCCGACAGGTTGCCGGACCACAGGCTGTTGTTCAGCAGCAGATCATCACCGCCCTGCACGGAAAAGTCGCGGATCACCTCGCGGCTGAAGTTACCGCTGAAGACAAAGTTATCGGCCCCGGCACCGCCCCACAAGCGGTCATAGCCCGCGCTGGCGGTCAGACGGTCATTGCCGGTGCCGCCCAACAGCAGGTCATTGCCCGCGCCACCATTCAGGCGGTCTGCACCGCTGCCACCTGACAGGTTGTCATCGCCCGCAAGGCCGGTCAGCAGGTTATCACCCTTGTTGCCCGACAGCCTGTTTGCACTGGCCGTTCCCGTGGCATCCAGATTGTCGACGCCCAGCAGGCGGACGTCATGGATGCCATAGTCCAGATCAACCGAACCCGACGTCAGCAGCAGGTTCAGCCCCACCACATCCAGCTTTACATTGCCTTGCGACAGATCAACCGTCAGGCCAAAGCTGCGGTCGCCAATGGTTCCGGTGACGGCAACATGACGCGCGGGGTCCAGTTCCATCGCATAGCCACCTGCGGATGAAGACTGACCAATGACCCCATCTGCGCGCAGTTGCAGATCACCCCGGCCTTCACCGATGGAATAGAACTTGTCACCATCACGGTCGGTATAGGCAACGCCGGTCAGAAAATGCGTGTTGCCGGACCGCCCGAACAATTCGGTCAGCATCGACGACGTATAGGTGCCCTGCCCCTGAAAGGTGAAATCGCCCTGTTCCTGCGACAGGCCGATTTCGCGGTAATCCTCGTTCATCGTGTTCGTGCGGTGGTGTTCACTGCGGTAGAGACCGGCGTGGTGCCCCTCGATGGCATCGGCAAGGTTGATGGTGCTGGCGGATGTGCCCAGCATGGCAATGTTTTCACCCACCATGCGCCAGATATAGCCTTGCTGCGTGGCGCGGTTGCCGGGGGTCGATCCATTGGATTGGGTATGGTCAAAGATGTCATTGGCGAGCATCCAGGACGAATGCCCGGTGGCCGCCGTTTCCAATTGCGCGCTGGGGGCCAGCACCTGTTTGGCTGACGCATCAATCGTGCCTGCGGCAAGGCCCGCATTCAGCGCAACGCCGTAACGGGCCGCCTCGGCGCCTGGGTCCAACCGCCCACGGTTTATCAGTTCGAGCAGATACTGCTCGATCGCGTTGAGGGGCATGGCAGTGCTCTCTCTGATATGTTTCGCAATCAGGGCTAGACCCGGTTTGCGGCACACATAGGGCGTGGCCATGGCAACAAAGGCGGGCTGTTACCGCCCCCGAAACAATGACCCCAAAACACCCCGGACTATTGCCTGACC
>JANNBG010000679.1:0-2548 GCA_031385205.1 Rhodobacterales bacterium | reverse complement strand
GTCATCAACATGGTGAACCTGACCTATCGCAATGTGGCGGCGATGCAGCTGGCGGCCATCATGGTGCGCGAGGGGGCCATCGGGACCGTGCGGCATTTTGAGGCGTCGTATCTGCAAAGCTGGCTGACGCAGCCCGCGTGGGGGGCATGGAACGAACAGTCACAATGGCTGTGGCGGTTGTCAACGGCGCATGGGTCCAAGGGGGTTTTGGGCGATGTGGGCATTCACATTCTGGATTTTGCCACCTTTGTGGCGGGGCAGGATGTGGTGCAGATGTCGTGCCAATTGGCCACTTTCGACAAAGCGCCGGGTGGGGTGATTGGCGACTATGTGCTGGATGCGAATGACAGTGCGACGATGCAGGTGCGGCTTGCCAATGGCGCGTTGGGCACGGTGGGGGCGACACGCTTTGCCAGTGGGCATCTGAACGATCTGCGGCTGGGCATTTTTGGTGACAAGGGCGGGCTGGAAGTGAAGTTCGAGAATGGCATCAGCAGCTTGCGCGCCTGTCTTGAACCTGATTTGCAAACCGGCCTTTGGCAGGATGTGGCCGCACCGGTTTTGCCATCGGTGTATCAACGCTTTATCGCAGCCATTCAGGGCATGGGCGTGGCGGAGCCGACCTTTGCCCGCGGGGCGGCCTTGCAACGCCTGCTGGATCAGGCCGAAGCATCAGCGGCGCAGGGTGGGCTGTCACTGCGGGTTTAATCCTGGGCAAGTACAGGCGGCTTTTTCGTAACCGGTTTGCGGCGCGGCAGGATCGGTTCACCGGCCACGGCCATGTTTTCTTCGTGTTTGGCAATGGCTTCTTCGAGGTTATCGAAATAGGTGGCCTGCCCGCCTTCCAGCACGATGCCGCAATCGCAATAATCGAGCAGTGTGGCCGTTGCGTGCGACACCATCAACAGGCCCGCCTTGGCCAAGCGCGTTTGAAACACCCGCAGGGATTTCTGCCGGAATGCGGCATCGCCGACGGCAGTGACCTCATCCACCAGATACCAGTCAAACGCCACGCCCATCGACAGCCCAAAGGCCAGCCGTGCCTTCATGCCGGACGAATAGGTGCGCACCGGCATATTGATGAAATCACCGAGTTCGGCGAAGTCCTTCACATAGTCGACCAGATAGTCGGTATCGATGCCGTAAATGCGGGCGACAAAGCGGGTGTTCTGCGCGCCGGACATTTCGGGGGCAAAACTGCCGCGAAACCCGAGCGGCCATGACATTTGGCCGGAATACTGAATGGAGCCGCTATTCGTGGGGATCGACCCGGAAATCATGCCGATCATCGTGGATTTGCCCGCGCCATTGCGCCCGATCAGCGCGACTTTGGCCCCGGCAGGAATGACCTGCGAAAAGTTGTCCAGCACGATTTTGCGCCCGTTGGGCGTGGGGTAGAATTTGGTCACGTTGCGAAACTCGATCACGCCGCCGGACCCTATCTGTTATCGCGTACGTTGTAATATCCGAGTGCCAGCACAGCCCAGGCCAGCATGGCGAACAAAGCCGTCAATGCGATAATCACAATGCGGCGCGGATAGAGCGATTGTTCGGCCAGCGTCGGGGCAATGTGGACGGCCACATAGCGGGCTTGCTTGCGCGCCTCGGCATTGGCCGCTGCAAGAGAGGCGAGGGCGGTGGTATAAGAGGCACGGGCAAATTCCTGCTGCACGAGCAGGTCTTCGAATTCACTGAAAATATCCAGCTTGCCCTCGGCGACATTGCCTTGCAGGGCACCGCGTTCGGCCTCGATCCGTTTGCTGATCGCTTGAATGCGGATGTCATTGCTGGCAATGCGCGGGTCGCTGGGCTGGGCAAACGAGGCCAGCGTATCCTGTTCGATCAGCGCACGGGCAAGTTCGGTCTGCAATGCGGTCAGAATGCCCAACTGCTGTTGGGCATCCGAGACGGGGTCGAGGATTTGGTTCTTGCGCCGGAACGCGGTCAATTTGCGGCGCACTTCATACAGCGCGTTTTCGGTGTCGCGCAGCTCGTCTGTGGCGAATTTGAGCGTATCTTCGTTTGCAATCCGGCTGAGTTTGTTCACCAGGGCACTGCTTTTATCGACAATGGACTGTACGATCTTTTGCGCATCTTCAGGCGTGTAGGCGCGCGCCTCGATCTCGATGATGCCATTGCTGGATTCATGCACAACGTCGACCATGCTCATCCATTTGCCATAAAGATCCTCGATCGTGGCATCGTCGGCCAGGTTGTAGACCGGGTCATCGGGGGCCTTGCGATACATGCCGGACAGATCGATTTCCCTGTTCAGCTCGGCCACGATATCCTGACTGCGGATATATTCGAACAGGATATCGGGGTCATTGGCAGACCCGGATGAGACTTGTGTCAGGGCCCCGAGCAGACCGCTGACCCCGGCGGTGGAATGTTCGGACCGGATGCTGAACGCGGCCATGGAATGGTACTGATCCTTGGCAAACATAAACATATAGGCGGCAACCAGGGCGATCGGCACGATGACCACCAGGAAAAAGCTGGCGATGAGGGCGCGATAGCGGCGTTTCATGCGGGCGATGACGGGCTG
>JANNBG010000645.1:0-2759 GCA_031385205.1 Rhodobacterales bacterium | reverse complement strand
GAATGACCGCACGGCGCTGTATTTTGATGAACACGAAGTGCTGGTTGCGGCCAAGCATCTGGTGGGCAGCAAAGGTGTACACACGCTGGACAGCATGGGGACGACCTACATCCACTTTATGTTTGCGCAGCACGAAGTGGTGCTGTCGAACGGGGCGTGGACAGAAAGCTTCCAGCCGGGCGATTACACGCTGAAAGGCATGGGCAATGCGCAACGGTCGGAAATTCTGGAACTGTTCCCGGATTTGAAGACAGTGGAAGGCCTGGCCGACTATACGGCGGCACGGCGCACGCTGAAGCGGCACGAAGCGCGGCTTTTGGTACGGTAAACAGTTTATGCAGCGCGTTCCGGGTGACCCCTTCGTCGGGGCCCGGTTTGCACGGATGGGGGCCCTTGGCAGCAGGGGCCCTTTTTCTTTTTCCTGAACGGATACAACATGCTAGATTGCGTATGATGGTTTCGGTTCCGGAAACAGTGCCGCAACATGGCCGCATTCAGGCGCGTGGCGACCCGGAAAATGCCATGTTCTTGGGCAAGTGGGGTTGAATTGCGGCAGGCTGACTGCCGGATTGCCACAAAGATGAACGCGCTTGCGTGAATGACGGATCGTGCAGGATGAGCAGAACAGTCACAGGCACTGCGGGCAACGACACGCTGACGGGCGTGGGCGGTGATACGCTGTTTGGCGGTGCGGGGCAGGATAGGCTGGTGGTGCACGGGGTGCAATCCATCGCCTTTGACCCGAATGATGCGACGATGGGCACGGTGACATTTCTGGATGCGTCGGCCCTCGTGTTTTCATCCATTGAAACGCTGGTGAATGCGGATAGCCGCGACGGGCTGATCTGGGGCAATGATGCTGGCGAGCGGATCGACGGCAGCTATGTGGATGCGAATGGCGACCGGGTGGATGCGGGCGATGCGGTTTATGCGGGGGCCGCACCGGATGATGATGATATCTTTGCGCTGGGCGGGGATGACACGATTGCGGCGGGGCAGGGGCGCGACAATGCCTATGGTGGCGATGGCAATGACAGCGTCAACACGGATGCGGGCGATGATTACGCACAAGGTGATGCGGGCAATGACACGGTGCAGGGCGGCGCTGGCAATGACTTTCTGCGGGGGGATGTGGGCATCGATTCCGTCTATGGCGGGGAAGGCACCGATTCCGTCTATGGCGGGCTGAACGAAGACCATGTGTTTGGCGGTGCGGGCGACGATTACACCTTTGGCGGCTATGGCAACGATACGGTGTATGGCGGTGATGGCCGGGATACGATGACGGGCAGTGCGGGCGACGATCAGGTCTTTGGCGGGCGCGGCGACGACAGCATTCAGGGGTCATACGGCGGCGATACGATCCTTGGCGGGCAGGGGGCAGATACGCTGCTGGGCGAGGATGACGCGGATGTCATCGTGGCAGGCGGCGGTGATGTGGTGGATGGCGGCGAGACGGGCGATGACCGTGATGTGCTGCGCTATGGGCCGGGGGGTGTGGTAGCCTTTGATCCGGGCAATGGTGAAAACGGCACGGTGACCTATGCCGATGGGTCGGTGCTGACATTCACGAATATCGAAACCTGCGTGCCGTGTTTCACGCCGGGCACGCTGATCCAGACGGACCGAGGTGAGATGCTGGTGGAAAACATCCGTAAGGGTGACCGGGTGTTGACGCGCGACCGGGGCTACCGGGCGATTGTCTGGGTGGGGCGGCGGAGCCTTTCGGCGGTAGAGATGCAGGACGACCCGCAACTGGCACCAGTGCGGATTGCCAAGGGCGCGCTGGGGCCGGATATGCCGACGCGGGATATGCATGTATCGCCCCAGCACCGGCTGTTGGCGCAGGGGCCACGGGCGCGGTTGTTGTTTGGCCAAACGGAGGTGCTGATCCCGGCGCTGCATCTGGTGGGGTATCCTGGCATCACGCGGGGCGCGGCGATCAGCACGGATTACATCCACCTGATGTGCGAGGCGCATGAAGTGATCCTGTCAGACGGGATCTGGACAGAAAGCTTTCAGCCGGGTGATCTGACGCTGGCCGGGATGGACGCGGCGCAACGCTATGAACTTGAAACAATTTTTCCGGAACTTGTGGCGATGGCGGCGGGGATGGCTGCGGCGCGGCGCACGTTAAGGAGGCATGAAGCGGATTTGCTATTGGCCTGAAATTGCAGGGTTATCTCGTTTTGGTTGAAGACGTTTGCGCGCGGATGCGACAAACCACAGTTTTGCCACAATCTACCTCTTCCGAGGCGGGGATGAATCATAGTTTTGCCGTTAACCCGCAGCATACCCAAGCATGAGAACGTCCAGCCTGTAGCTTGGATCATGCGTTAGGGTGTTGGGTGGTAGTTTCGTAAAATGGCGACGATCAATGGCAACAACAACGCCAACACGCTGAACGGGACGGCAACTGCCGATACCATCAACGCGAATGGCGGGAATGATACTGTCACCGCAGGTGGCGGTAACGATACGGTTGACGCAGGCACAGGCAACGATTCCGTCTTTGGCGGGCAGGGCAACGATACCATCAGCGGTCAGGCCGGGCTCGATACGGTTTATGGCGGGACCGGCAACGACACGATCTTTGGTGGCGACGGCAATGACGTGCTGGAGGGTGGGGCGGCGACGAACCCACCGGTCGATCTGTCACTGAAGTGGAGTGCGCAAGGCGCGGACGAGGCGAATGTCTTTGGTGGGTTCACCCAGAATACGGGTGGCGTGAATGTCGGCGTCAGCTTTACCAATGATGG
>JANNBG010000622.1:0-6199 GCA_031385205.1 Rhodobacterales bacterium | reverse complement strand
GATTTTCATCTGGAGATCGTGCGCGCCACCCAGAACACCGTGTTTTTCCGGGTCTGCAGCGTCTACTACGCGATGGGTGAGCGCCGCTTGCCAATCTATTTCGCCGACCCCGAACGGGGCCAGCGCAGCCATGCCGAACATTTGCAAATCTTTGATGCGATCCAGAAGCGCGACGCCAATCTGGCCCAGGCCCTGATGAGCACCCATCTGCAGGGTGTCGAAGGCTACTGGAAGGGCTTGATTACCGGACATAAAACCTGAACGAGGCCTCGGTATGGCGCAGATATTCTCCACCCATCCGCTGCACCCCGATGTAACCGCGCGGCTGATGGCAGCCGCCGATTACCGCGTGGCCTCGCAGCCCACTGCCGCTGCGATCCTTGCCGAAGGGCTGGAGGCGACCGTGCTGATCGTGCGCGCCACCGTTCCGCCTGCGTATTTCGCCCAAGCCACCAGTCTGCGCGCTGCCGTCCGGCACGGCGCGGGCCTGGACATGATCCCGATGGACGCCGCGACCGGGGTGGGTGTTTTGGTGGCCAATGTGCCAGGTGCCAATGCCTCCACCGTGGCCGAGCATGTGATTTTCACGGCCATTGGCCTGTTGCGGCAGTTTCGCGCGATGGATGCAGCTTTGCGTGGGTCTGGCTGGAACGCGGGGCGGGCCTATTCGGACCACGGCTGTGATCTGTCGGGGCGACGTCTGGGGATTTTGGGTTTCGGCAATATCGGCAGCGCGCTGCACCACATGGCACAGGGGTTTGGCATGCAGGTTGCGGCCACCACAAGGCGGCCCGAAACGCTGCCTGTCGGGGTGCAGGCCCTGAACCTTGATGATCTGGTCGCCACGTCGGACGTTCTGGTGCTGTGCTGCCCTTTGACTGCAGATACCCGTGGCGCAATCAGTGCCGTGCGGATTGCCGGCATGAAACCCGGCGCGGTGCTGATCAACGTCGCCCGTGGCCCGATCGTGGACACGGGCGCGCTGATCGCGGCGCTGCAATCCCGCAAGATTGCCGGGGCGGCGCTGGACGTGTTCGACACCCAGCCCTTGCCCGTAAACAGCCCGCTTTGGGCGCTGGATAACGTGATCCTGACGCCGCATATGGCGGGCATCACCGCCGACAGCATGCTGAGGATGGGCAATACCGCGGCGGATGAGACGCTTCGGATTCTGGCGAACCAACTGCCCGTCAACTTCTGCAACCCGGTGGTTGAGCCTGCCTACCGCGCCCGGTTTCCGGCCTGATCGAACACCACAACGCGCGCCGCATTCCAGCCGAGCCGTACCTGCTCGCCAACCACCACTCGCTGCGTCACCGGCACTGTGCCGCGCAGCAACGTATCGGCCACATTCAGCGTCACAATCTTTTCAACACCGTGGTTTTCTACGTCCGTCACACGCGCTTCAACCGCTGCCCCGGCCTCCAGATGCAGATCCTCGGGGCGCACGCCAAAGATCAGCTCCCGCCCTTCAAAACCACCCGGATGATCCAACGCCAACCCCTCGCCCATCAGCGCTTGCCCGCCCTGCAAGCGCCCCGGCAACAAGTTCATCGCGGGCGAGCCAACAGCGCGGGCCACAAAGGTGTTGACCGGATCGTTGTAAATCTGGTGCGGCGTGCCAACCTGCACCAGCGCGCCCTTGTTCATCACGCCAATCCGGTCGCCCATCGACATCGCCTCAACCTGATCGTGCGTGACAAAAAGGAACGTCTCGCCCAGATTCATCTGCAGATCTTTCAACTCTGCCCGCAGCGATTCCCGCAGTTTGGCATCCAGCGCCGACAGCGGCTCGTCCATCAAGAACACCTGTGGCGTGCGCACGATGGCGCGGCCGATGGAAACGCGCTGCATCTCGCCGCCCGATAGCTTGTCGGTCTTGCGGTCCAGCAGATGTTCGATCCGCAGCGTCTTTGATACCTTGGCAATCCGCGCTGCAATCTCGTCCGGGGCAGTTTTACGGATGGGCGATTTCAAAGGGAATTCAAGGTTTTGACGCACCGTATAGCGTGGGTAAAGCGAGTACTGCTGCAAGACCAGCGCCACGTCCCGCTCTGCAGCACCCCAGCCAGTCACATCCTGCCCGTCGATAAAGACCTGCCCCGCGTTCGGCTTTTCCAGCCCCGCAATCACCCGCAGCATGGTGGTCTTGCCGGCCCCGGTTTCCCCCAGCAGCACGAAAAATTCGCCATCCGCAATCGACAGGCTGATGTCGCGCAACGCCTGCGCGGCGCCGAATGCCTTGGTGACACCTTTCAGTTCGATATGCGCCATCAGAGGCTGATCCCCAGTGAATTTCCGCTGTCCGCATCAAAGAAATGCGCGCGCGCCGGGTCGGCGCGCACGAAGACGCGGCTGCCCGGCCCCGGCACAAAGCCGGACCTTGTGCGCGCGCGCAGCGTCTGCGACCCCAGCCGCAGATCGATGATGTCATGCGAGCCCAACGGCTCGATGATATGCGCCTCGGCTTCGATAAAACCCGCCATCGGCGTCAAAGCCACTTCCAGCGCCTCGGGCCTGATCCCCAAAGTCAGGGCTTTTCCCGCACCACCCGCCGCCTGCAGCCGGTCGATCAGTGCCGCAGGGAACACGAAACCTTCGTCCGTCCCGGCCATCGTCACCCGCGCCTCGCCCGCCTGCCCTGTTACCACGACGTCGGCCACGTTCATCACCGGGCTGCCCACAAACTGCGCCACGAACAGGTTGACCGGGTTGGCATAAACGTCTTCGGGCACGCCGACCTGCTGCAACACGCCCGCGTGCATCACCACGATCCGGTCAGCCAGCGCCATCGCCTCGATCTGGTCATGCGTGACGTAGATGGTGGTTGACCCCTGTTCGACATGCAGGCGCTTCAGCTCCACCCGCATCTCTTCGCGCAGTTTGGCATCCAGCGATCCGATGGGTTCATCCATCAGCATCGCTTTGGGATTGCGCACCAAGGCCCGCCCGATGGCCACCCGCTGCAAATCACCGCCCGCCAGCGCCGACGGCCTGCGTTTCAACAAACCGCCGATCTGCAACACCTCGGCCACCCGGCGCACGGTCTTGTCTACCTCGGCCTTGGGTGTGCCCACGGCGCGCAAGGGAAAGGCCATGTTCTCATAGACCGTCAGATGCGGATAAAGTGCGAAAGACTGGAACACAAAGGCGATGTCGCGTGTCTCGGCCTTGGTGTCCTGAACCGGCACACCGTCGATCAAAATCTCGCCGGAATCGATGGTTTCCAGCCCCGCAATTGCCCGCAAGGTCGTTGTCTTTCCGCAGCCAGACTGGCCCAGAAACACCACAAACTCACGATCTTTCACTGTCAGATTCACGTTGTTGATGACGTGGAACGCCCCGAAATGCTTGTTGATATTGCGCAATTCTATCTGGGTCATTCTTTCGCCTCAGGCGGTGGGACCTTGGTAGTGATCATGAAACTGACAAGGCCCACGATGATGATCGTCATGCCATAGCGGTGCAGCACCTCGACCCAAGGCTGGCACAGCGCCACGATGCCAAGGATCATCACGGTTTGTGCCACGGGGATCAGCCAGCGCTGGTTCAGTTCGCGAAAGTTCACTTGCGGATCGCCCCGAATGACATGCCGCGCAACAGATGGTTGCGCAGAAGGAAGGTGAATATCGCCACCGGCAGCAAGAACAGGAACGTGCCCGCCGCGATGACGGTCCAATCCGGCAGACCCGAACCTACCTGGCTGGGGATGTAAGGCGGGGCGGTCTGCGCATTCTTGTTGGTCATGATCAACGCAAAAGCGTATTCGTTCCAGGCGGTGATGAAGCAGAACACCGCCGTTGCTGCGATGCCGGTGGCCGCTTCGGGCAGCACGATCTTGAAGAACGCCTGCATCCGGGTATAGCCGTCAACAAGGGCCGCATCCTCGTATTCCTTCGGGATCTCGTCGATGAACCCCTTCATCAGCCAGACCGAGAACGACAGGTTGAACGCGGTGTAAAGGATGATCAGCCCCAGATGGCTGTCGTTCAACCCCACCACCCGGTACATGAGGTACATCGGTATCGCCACCACCACCGGCGGCAGCATCCGCGTGGACAGGATAAAAAACAGCCAGTCATCCTCGCCCTTCACCTTGAACCGGGAAAAGCCGTAAGCGGTGATTGTGCCCATGGACACGGCCAGCACGGTCGACGTGATCGCGATGATCAGACTGTTGATGAAGCGGCTGGGATATCCCGATTTCTGCACCACGCCCTTGCCGGACCGCACAACCTTTTCGCCGCCGTCGAACACCGTCTGCTCCCACCAGGGGGCGGCATTGTACACCTCTTCGCTGGGCGGGCTGCGAAGCTGGCTGCGTTTGGTGAACAGCTTTACAAACGGCGAAATCTCAGGCTGGAAAAACACTGTGGGCGGCACGGTGGTGGCCAGATTGCGCGGCTTGAATGCGGTGGCGGTGATCCAGAAGATCGGCGTCAGGAACACCAAAAGAACCAGAAGCAGCGTCACGACAGACGCCCGGTGGCGGAAGACTTCGCCGGCTGTGCGAACGGCGGCCATCCTAGCGTTCCTTCACTTTATTGAGGTATTTGATGTAGATGTTGGTGATCGCCAGCACCATCACCAGCACGATGTAGGCCAGCGCAGAACTCATCCCCGTCTGCCATTCCTGAAACGCCATCTTGTACAGCCGGATCGATATCACCTCGGTCGTGGGCTGGCTGGCAAGGATATAGGCCAGATCAAAGGTCTTGAAGGCCTCCATCGTGCGAAAGATGACGGCGATCATCAGGATCGGGGCGACCAGCGGCAGTGTGATGCGAAAAAACACATAACTGCGGCTGGCGCGGTCAATCGCTGCGGCCTCATACAGATGCTTGGGCACTGCCGACAGGCCGGCAAGCGATAGCAACATCACGAAGGGCGACCACATCCAGATATCGGCCAGCGCAATGGCATAAAGGGCGATTTGCGGATCGGCCAGCCACTCGAACGTACCAAGGCCCAGCGCATAGTTGATGATGCCAAAGCTGGGGTCATACAGCAGCTTCCAGAACAGTCCAACCACCGCTGCCGATAACATCATTGGCAGCATCAGCAGCGTGGTCAGCAAGCCCTTGAACGGGATCTCGCGGTTCAAAAGCATTGCGATGCCAAAGCCGACGATCACCTGACCCGTCACCGAAATGATCACATACTTCGCTGTAATGGTGAAGTTGCGCCAGATGTTGGGGTCAGCCAGCAAGGTGCGGTAATTGTCCAGGCCCACGAAATTTGCGGGCGCATTGGTCGACGCGCGGAAATCGGTGAACGAATACCCCAGCGAATAGAGTAGCGGAAAGATATTGAAAACAATCAGGAAAACGATTGTCGGAATGATGAAGAGGTTGCGGATTGCCAAATCGCTTAGCCCACGGGACCGGTGCGTTGCGCCAGTGTTCAGCGGTCGAGATGCCAAGGTCGCCTCCGCGATACATCGGGGATAATAAAACGAGGGGCGAGTGCCGCCCCCCAACAGATCATTGGCACCAGATCACTGGCCGCGGCCGTATTTCGCAAAAGTGGCTTTCCAATCGGCAGCCAACCCATCCAGCACTTCTTTCGAGGTGCCCTCACCGCCCACAATGTGGGGGTAGATGCGGGTGTTCAACTGGCCCAAAAGCTCGGCAAACTCCGGTACAGCCCAGAAGTCCTTGACGATGAACATCGTCTGATAGAAGGCCTCATTATAGGGCGTCGCATTGCGGAATTCCGGGCTTTCCAGAACCTTTGCGGATGCAGTGTAGCCACCAAGTTCGGCCCAGCGTTTCTGAGTTTCGTCCTTGATGAACCATTTCAGGAACTTCATCGATTCCTCCTGGTTCTCACTGTAGGCCACCACTGAGATCCCCTGTCCGCCGAGTGCGGCATAACGATCCCCGCTTGGGCCAGTCGGGTTGGCAAAGAACCCGGTATTGGCGGCATGCGGGTTAGATGACTCGTTCAGGAGCGCCGGGAAGAAAGCGAAGTAGTTCATCGACATCGCCACCAGCCCTTCGGTGATCGCCTGGTTGTTCTCGACAAAGAACGCCTTGGACCAACCCGGAGGGGTAAATCCGTAAAGCTCGCGGTAGGCTTCGAGTGCTGCAACGGCCTTGTCCGAATTCACGATCCCGACGACCTTGTAGGTGACTGGATCCCCAAGTTCGGCGCCAAAGGAAAAGAGCGCGTTCTCGACGCCCATCGCCATCGCGTC
>JANNBG010000597.1:0-3456 GCA_031385205.1 Rhodobacterales bacterium | reverse complement strand
GGTCAGGGGCGCTGTTGGCAGCTCATTGGCGCCGCACAGGTTGGGCAGCCAACGGGCACCGGTGGCGCTGTACCCCGAAAGCGACCTCTCGCCCCAAGACGTACGCGATTTCGGTGCCGATCATGTCGTCATCGCCACCGGCGCCCGTTGGCTGCCCAACCTGTGCGGTGCCAATGAGCTGCCATCCGCGCCCCTGACCGCCCCCCACGTCTACACGCCCGATGATCTGGCCACAGGCGTGGTGCCCGAAGGCCCGGTCGCTGTGTTCGACTATGATAACTACTATTTAGGCTCTGCTATTGCCGAAATGCTGGCAGGGCACGGGCGGGCCGTCACCTATATCACCACGGCAGGGGCCGCCGCCGCGTGGGGCTTTACGACCAACGAACAGCCGCTTGTGCATCAATCCTTTGCCAAGCTGGGCATAGCCCTGCGCACGTTGGAGGTCGTCACCGGCTTTGACGGCGAAACACTCCACCTCGCGCAAATCTATTCCGGCGAGGCGCGGCACATCGAAGCCCGCTCCCTCGTCATCGTCGGCCTGCGCGCGGGTGGCTCCACCCTGCACGCCACCCTTGGCGATATGCCAAACCTGCACCTGACCGGCGATGCCAATGCCCCCGGGGCCATCGTGCATGCCGTCTATCAGGGCCACAAAACTGCGCGCGAACTGGGCCTTGCCGCCGCTGATATCACCGCCCGCCGCGATGCCCCCTTTGCCCCGCGCGATTTTACTTACCAACAGGCCGCCCAATGACCGCGCGCCGCCGCCCCCATGCCGGGCGCAACGCGGCGACCATTGCCCAACGTCCCTTTGGCCAGACCATGCGCCAATACGACCCTATCCGCGTTATCAGTGACGATCATGTCGCCGCCATCCACCACGCCGCCCTGACCGTCTTGCGGGATATCGGCATGCGCATCCTGCACGCCCCTGCCCGTGCTCTGTACCAATCCGCAGGCGCCCATGTCACCGGCGATATGGTCACTTTTGACCCTGATATGGTGGAAACCCACCTTTCCTCCGTGCCCCAACGCTTCACCCTGCAGGCCCGCAATCCCGCGCACAACCTGCACTGCGGCGGCAATCACATCATCTATGCCTCTGTCGGTGGCCCTGCCTATGTCATGGACAATGACCATGGCCGCCGCGATGGCACCTATGCCGACATGTGCGATTATCTGCGCATCATCCAATCCCTGAACGTCATCCATCAGGAAGGCGGCGGCCCGTTTGAACCGATGGACCTGCCCGCCAACACCCGGCATCTGGATATCTATGCCGCCCAAATCCGCCTGCTGGATAAAAGCTGGCAAACCCAGACTCTTGGCCACGCCCGCACCATGGACGGTATCGAGCTGGCCGCCATCATGCTGGGCACCACACCCGAAGGGTTACAGAACACCCCCACGCTCCTCGGCATCATCAACACCAATTCCCCCCTACAGCTTGATATCCCCATGGCCGAAGGCCTGATCGCCATGGCCGAACACGGCCAACCCGTCGCCATTACGCCCTTCACGCTCGCCGGTGCCATGGCCCCCGTCACCATCACCGGTGCCCTTGTGCAACAACATGCCGAGGCGATGGCGGGCATCATCCTGACCCAGATCATCCGCCCCGGCGTGCCCGTGCTGTATGGTGGGTTCACCTCTAACGTTGATATGCGCTCTGGTGCACCCGCCTTTGGCACCCCCGAATACACCAAGGCCGCCCAAGCCTCCGGCCAGCTTGCCCGCCATATCGGTGTGCCCTTTCGGTCGTCCAACGTCACTGCCGCCAATGAGGTGGATGCCCAATCCGCCTACGAATCCCAAATGGCGCTCTGGGGCAGCATCATGGGTGGCGCGCATCTGGTGGAACATGCGGCAGGCTGGCTGCACGGCGGGCTGACCGCCAGCTTTGAAAAGCTGATCCTGGATGCCGAAATGCTGCAGATGATGGATGACTACCTGACCCCCCTGCAGGTCGATGAGGCCAGCATGGCGGTCGATGCCATCCGCGCCGTCGGCCCCGGTGGGCATTTCTTTGGCACACCCCACACCATGGCGCGCTACGCGGCGGCGTTTCACACCCCGATGTTGTCAAATTGGGACAACCACCCCAACTGGCTGCTGAAAGGCAGCGTTGATGCGCGCACCCGTGCGAATACGGTTTGGAAATCCCTGCGCGCGGATTACGCTCAGCCACCGCTGGACGCAGGCATTGATGCCGCGATCACCGATTACGTCGCACGCCGCAAAGCGGCAGGCGGCGCACCCATGAACTGACCAGACCAAGAAAAAGGGGCACACCAATGACCAAACTTCTGATTGTGACAGGCCTTCTCCTCGCCGCCACGCATCCCGCGCTTGCGCAAGACCTGTCGGTTTTCAGCGGCGCATCGCTGGAATTCAAGCACCAGCCCGACGGCGCGGGCAGTGGCAATGAAAGCAGCATTTCCGCCTATATCGAGGCTGAAAAGGCGGGCTTTTATGCGGGTCTTTCGGGCACCATTCTGGATGACCGCACCGGCAATGAAGTCGACGTTTATGCAGGCTATCGCCAGGAACTGGACTCCGGCCTGTCCTATGGTGCTGTCTACACGCGCTATATCTATCCCAATGATAGTGCCAGCGACTATGGCGAAATCGGCCTGTCTTTGGGTCAGACGCTGGGCGACAAGGCCTCTGTGTCACTCGACGTCTACTATGACCACACCAATGAACTCGCCAGCGCCTATATCGGTGCCGATTACGCCATTTCCGACAAGTTTTCCGTATCCGGCAGCTATGGCACCTTTCAAAATGACGGTGCGCCGGATGAACAGGAATGGGATCTGGGCGTCACCTATAACATGACCGAAAAATCCGCCTTCGACGTCCGTTATTACGATGGCACAGACTATACCGACAGCTATTTTGGCCTGAAACTGTCGTTCGATACCACGCTTTTGGGCGGCTGACCCATGCAGGCCGCCACCGCCTTGCCGCATGACGTGCGGGTAGAAGAGAACATCTTTTTGCCCCTGCCCGATGGCACACGTCTTGCGGCAAAGGTCTGGCGGCCTGATGCGCCGGGGAAATTTCCGGTCATCCTCGAATACCTGCCTTACCGCAAACGCGATGGCACCCGCGCGCGCGATCACGCCATGCACGCGTATCTGGCGGCGCACGGCTATGTCTGCGTGCGGCTGGATATCCGCGGTACGGGCGACAGTGACGGCATCCTGCTGAACGAATATACCGATGTGGAACAGCAAGACGGTGTGGCGGCGATTGCATGGCTGGCGCGGCAGGATTGGTGCGATGGTCAGGTCGCGATGATCGGCATCAGTTGGGGAGGGTTCAACGGGTTGCAGATTGCGGCGCGTCAACCGCCTGCGCTGAAAACGGTCATAACTGTTGGCTCCACTGATGACCGTTATGCGACGGATATCCACTGGGTCGGCGGCTGCCTGTCGAAGGATAACTTCG
>JANNBG010000578.1:0-4023 GCA_031385205.1 Rhodobacterales bacterium | reverse complement strand
GTGGCCTTGGTCGAACAACCCTTGCCCGCAGATGCCGATGACATGCTGGCCGAAATCGCCCGCCCCCTGCCCGTCTGCGCCGACGAATCCTGCCATGACAGGCATTCCCTTGCCGCACTCAAAGGCAAGTATGACATGGTCAATATCAAGCTCGATAAGACCGGCGGGTTGACCGAAGCCCTCGCCCTGAAGGCGCAAGCCCTGCACGAAAACTACGCCCTGATGGTCGGCTGCATGGTCGGCTCCTCGCTCGCCATGGCCCCCGCCACCCTGATTGCCCAAGGGGCCGCCTACACAGACCTTGACGGGCCTTTGTTATTGGCCGAAGACCGCGACAACCCGCTCGCCTTTGACGATCAAGGCGTGCATCCGCCAACCCGTGACCTGTGGGGATGACCATGCGCACCGTCTATGTCAACGGCACCTACCTGCCCGAAGCCGAAGCCACCATCTCCATCTTCGACCGGGGCTTCCTCATGGCCGATGGCGTGTATGAGGTGACATCTGTACTGGATGGCAAGCTGATTGACTTTGACGGCCACGTTGTCCGCCTTGCCCGCAGTCTTGCCGAACTCGATATGGCCAGTCCCATCACCGATGATGATCTGGCCACCATGTTCCGCGAGCTGGTGCGTCTGAACGACATTGATCAGGGTATGATCTATCTGCAGGTCACGCGCGGCAATCCCGGTGATCGCAGTTTCGTCTTCCCTGACCCCGCCACCACGCCCAGCACCATCGTCGCCTTCACGCAAGATGTGCCCAACCTCGCCGATGCGCCCGCCGCAAAGACAGGCTTCAAGGTCATCTCCATCCCCGACATCCGCTGGGGCCGGCGTGATATCAAAACCACGCAACTGCTGTATCCGTCGATGGGCAAGATGATGGCGAAAAAGGCCGGCTGCGATGACAGTTGGTTCGTGCAGGACGGCGTGGTCACCGAAGGCACGTCGAACAACGCCTATATCGTCAAAGGCAACCGCATCATCACCCGGCATCTGGGCACGGAAATCCTGCACGGCATCACGCGGGCATCTGTCCTGCGCTTTGCCGAAGAAGCGCAAATGGTGGTCGAAGAACGCCCCTTCACCATTGACGAGGCACAAGACGCGGATGAGGCGTTCAGCAGTGCCGCCAGCATCTTTGTCATGCCCGTGGTGGAAATTGACGGGGTCGCCGTGGGCACCGGTAAACCGGGGCCGGTGGCCACGCGCCTGCGTGAGATTTATCTGGACGAGATGCGCAAGTCGGCGGTTTAACCCGCCGCCTGCACCAGATGCACTGTGACCGCCGCATAAAACACCATGCTCGCGGTCAGAACGAATACATGCCAGATCGTCATGTGAAACGGCAACCGTTCGCATAGGAAAAATGCCACCCCCACCGTGTACAAAACCCCACCCGTCACGATCAGCACGATCACCGGCATGGATAACCCCGCAAAGAACGCATCCCCCGCAAACAGCCCGGCCCAGCCCATGCCGAGTGCGATGGCGACGGCCAGCAGTTGCAGCCGATCAGGGGCCATCATCCGCATGCCAGACCCGAATATTGCCGCACACCACAAACCTGCCAGCAGCCACAGATTGCTGCCGCCCGACATCAGGATGAACGGCGTATAGGTTGCTGCAATCTTGATATAAATCGCGGTCTGATCGAAGTGCCGAAAGAATGCGCGCCACTGCGGATGTTCGGCCATATTATAAAGTGCCGAACACAGGATCATCGCGGTCAAGGCCACGCCATACAGCGTCGTGCCCACCACCGCCGCCACATCACCGCGCAGCACGATTGCCAGCGTCACCAACACAGGCACCGCAATCAGAACGACCGCCAACCCGGACATATGCACCACAGCATCGCTGCGGCGTTCAGCACGGGTATAGGTCTGGCGTTGGATCAAAAGCATCGCTGAAACATAACACCACACCGGGTCATGGCCCATGCGCCATCCGTCACATCGGCGTGTTTTTACCTTGGGTCTTTACCCACATTTTGCTGAAACGCCACGTCAAATGCCGCCTTCTTGGCCTCTGACGCGTCCTCCTGATGCAGCGCCTTCCACTGGTCATAAGGCATGCCATAAAACAACGCCCGCGCCTCTTCCTTCGGTAAATCAACCCCCTGATCCACCGCCGCCTCGTGCAGCCAGCGGCCCAGACAGTTGCGACAGAACCCCGCCAGGTTCATCATATCGATGTTCTGCGCATCCGTGCGTGTCATCAAATGGTCGCGCAAGCGCCTGAACGCAGCCGCCTCCAGCGCCTGCATGGTTGCCGCATCAATCTGTGACATCACTTAAAGCTCCTTCCAACAGCGGGGCCAAAAGTGCCGCCCATGCCACCCCATCCCCGATCAGATCATTGCGCACTTCGATCAGTGTATTGTGCCGCCTGTCCTGCAAGGCATGCTTGTCAATACTGTCACCCGGCAGATGGCCCGCATAGGGCTCATTATCCCCCACCACCAAATCGTGACCAGCTAGTCGCGCCAAAAGCGCGTGCGACAGCCGCTGGTCCAGATGCGAATGCAAAACCCCCACCTGCCAAGGCCGCAGACCGCGCCCTTTCAGACTGGGCGTAAAGGAATGCACCGCCACAATCACCGTATCCGCAGCCCGTGCCGCCAACCCAGCCAAGGCCGCGTGATAGGGGTGATAAAGGCGTTCCAGCCTTTCCCGCACATCCGCAGTCCGATTGGCCGGAATGATCGTGCCATCATACAACCGCATCACCAAGGTCGGGTCATCCACGCCCCGGTTCGCATCAATCACCAGCCGCGAAAAGCCTGACAGGATGGCAGGGCACCCCAGTGCATCCGCCAAAGCCACCGATAATCCCGCAGCCCCCACATCATAGGCAATATGCCGCGCCATATCTGCCGCACAGATGCCCAGATCGCCCCCCGCAACCCAGTCCGGCACATGATTACTCGCATGGTCGCAGGTCACCAGCCACCGGCTGGCCCGCCCTTCCCCCACAATCTGAAACGCGTCCGCCACCGCCACCTGCCTGTTATTTCAGCACCCGCCCCGAATAGCCCGCTCATTTGCCATGCGCCAGTTGCTGCTAGCGCTCACATGCGCCATAAGCGCGGCCAAATACGACCTATGGGGGACAAAGGCATGAGACGCCTGCGCAATGTCAAGATCGTGGCCACGCTTGGCCCAGCATCGAATGACTACAAGATGATCCGTGCCTTGTTTGAGGCCGGCGCCGATGTGTTCCGCCTGAATATGAGCCATGGCACGCATGATGATATCCGCGCGCGGCACGTCATCATCCGCCAGGTCGAAAAGGATACCGGCCGCCCCATCGCCATTCTGGCCGATCTGCAGGGCCCGAAATTGCGTGTCGGCGTGTTTGCCAACCCGTCTGAAGACCTCGCCGTCGGCGCGAAATTCCGCATGGATCTGGATGCCAAACCGGGCGATGCCACCCGCGTGAACCTGCCCCACCCAGAGATTTTTGCCGCCCTCGTCCCCGGCACGCGCTTGCTGGTCAACGACGGCAAAATCGCCATGAAGGTTGATGCCTGCGGGCCGGACTTTGCCGATTGCACCGTTACCGTGGGTGGCACAATTTCCAACCGCAAGGGCGTGAACGTGCCCGATGTGGTACTGCCCGTGGCCGCCCTGTCGGCCAAAGACCGCAAGGATCTGGAATTCGCATGTGAATTGGGCGTGGACTGGCTCGCCCTGTCCTTTGTGCAACGGCCCGAAGATGTGATCGAGGCGCGCGATATGGCTTACGGTCGTGCGCTGATCCTGTCAAAGATTGAAAAACCTGCCGCCGTATTGGCCTATGATGCGATTTTGGCTGTGTCTGATGGCATCATGGTCGCGCGTGGTGACTTGGGCGTCGAAATGCCCGTGCATGCCGTGCCGCCCATCCAGAAACGTCTGGTGCGCGGTGCGCGTGCGGCGGCAAAGCCGGTGATCGTGGCCACGCAAATGCTCGAATCCATGATCGAGTCGCCCGTGCCCACGCGGGCGGAGGTGTCTGACGTGGCCACCGCCATCTA
>JANNBG010000570.1:0-4014 GCA_031385205.1 Rhodobacterales bacterium | reverse complement strand
CGACGACGACCGCATGTTTGCCGCGCTGGATTTTGCCGGGTTGGGGCCGTTTGTGCGCAGCCATCCACGCGGCCTTGATCTGGAAATCAAGGAAATGGGCGAAGGCCTGTCTGTGGGGCAACGGCAAAGCATGGGTTGGGCACGGTTGTGGCTGCAAGACCCCAGCGTAGTGGTGCTGGATGAACCGACGGCCAGTCTGGACCAGACGCTGGAAGGCACGCTGGTCAGCCGCCTGCATGTCTGGCTGGACGGGCGTACGGCGATTATTGCCACGCACCGCGTGCCGATCCTGCAACTGACCAGCCGGACGCTGATCTTGCAGAACGGGCGTATGGCGGTGGATGGGCCGCGCGATGCCGTTCTGGCGCACCTGAACAAAGTGCAGGGGGTGGGCAAATGACAACCTATGACCACAGCTTTGATGACCGCACACGCGGGCCAAGCCTGACGATCTGGATGATCGGGGTGACGGTGGTGGTGTTCATCGTGTGGGCCGCACTGGCCTGGGTGGACGAGATTGTGCGGGCGCAGGGTGAGGTTGTCAGTTCTTCCCGCCCGCAGATCATTCAGAATCTGGAAGGCGGCATTCTGGCGGAACTGAACGTGGCCGAGGGTGACATTGTGGAGCCGGGCCAAACACTGGCGCGGCTGTATGGCACGCAATACCAATCCGTGGTGGATGATCTGAGCGACCAGATTGCCGCGCTTGAAATTCGCCGCCTGCGGCTGGAGGCGGAAATGGCGGGTGAGACGGGCTTTGACGTGCCGCCGGTGTGGGCCAACCGGGTGCCAGATATCGTGACGTCGGAAAAGGCGCTGCTGACGGCACGCCAAACGGAGTTTGCGGCGCGAGAGGATGGGGCGAAGGCGATCCTGAAGCAGGCGACCAAGGAACAAGACCTGATGGAGCGCATGCTGGAGCAGGAAGTGGCGCCGCTGATCGAGGTAACGCGCGCGCGCAAAAGCCAATCCGATGCGGCGGCGCAGTTGAGTGCGGCGATCACGCAGACGCAACTGGAACGGGCCAACGATTATTCCAAGGTGCAGATTGAACTGGCGTCATTGCGTCAGCGGCTGAAAATCGGCCAGGATCAGTTGGACCGGACCATCCTGATGGCCCCGATGCGCGGCGTGGTGAACAAGGTGTCGGTGTCCACCATTGGCGGCGTGGTGCGCCCGGGTGAGGAAATCATGCAGATCATCCCCTTGGGTGATGCGCTGCTGGTAGAGGCGCGCGTGGCCCCGCGTGACATTGCCGAGGTGCGGCTGGGGCAGGATGCAACCATCAAACTGTCAGCCTATGACTATACGATTTACGGATCACTGAAGGCGAAGGTGCAGTTTGTATCGGCAGACACATTCCGGGATGAACGGTCGCGCGCGGTGGATGGGGATCCGCATTACAAGGTGACGCTGGCAGTGGATCTGACGCAGTTGACGGACCGGCAAACGCATCTTGAAATTCGCCCCGGCATGCAGGCCACGGTGGAATTGCAGACGGGCGGCAAGACGATTCTAACCTATCTGACCAAGCCTTTGTATAAAAGTCAGGAAGCTTTGCGCGAACGATAGGGGCGTAAGTTCATACCTCATTCACGCCTTGGGCCCAAAGTCGGCCTTGGGTGTGAAACATTGGGTGTGGGAATGGCAGGGCAGTCAAATGCCGCGCCAATCATCATCAAACGGAAGAAGGTCATTCAGGGCGGCGGCCACCACGGGGGTGCGTGGAAGGTTGCCTATGCGGACTTTGTGACGGCCATGATGGCCTTCTTCATGTTGATGTGGTTGCTGGGCGCGACAACGGAAAAGCAACGCAAGGGCATTGCGGATTACTTCAATCCGTCGATCCCGATCAGCCGCAATTCTGGCGGTGGCAACGGGGCCTTTGGTGGCGATTCGGTCTTTACCGAAGAGACGATGGCGCAGAGCGGCTCTGGCGGCACTGGAAATGATGCCGCAGGCGTGACGACTGACACCGCAAACAAGGCCGCAAAAGCGGCAGAACTGGGCGATCAGGTCGATGGCATGGCTGAAGTGACCGAGGCACTGCGGGCGCGCGGGGGCGAAAGCGTGACGATGAAGCAGGCGCTGCAACATGTGACGACGCGTGTGACGGATGAGGGGCTGGTGATTGAACTGTTTGATCTGCCGGGTGCGCCGCTGTTTGCCGATGGCACGGCGGAGGCTTTGCCCGTGACGCATGATCTGGTGTCTGTGCTGGCTGACGTCCTGGTCATTGCACAGAATGACATGGCGATGAACGGCTATGTCACATCGCAGCCGATTGTTTTGATCAACAACTCGGTCTGGAAACTGTCATCCGACCGCGCCCAAACCTTTCGGGGTTTGCTGGAACAGGCAGGGTTGCCGTCAGAACGCATGCAGCGCGTTACCGGTTATGCAGACCGTGTGCCGGCCACAGCAGACCCATTGGCCATCAGAAACAATCGGTTAGAGGTGGTGCTGTTGCGAAAGGACAGATGAGATAGATTAAATTTGACATGTTAGGCCGATCTTAAGCCGCGATACGCCACTCTGCAGGTCACGGAATCGCTGCTGCAGAAAGGCGCACAATATGACGATTTCTTCCGCTCTGAACGCTGGGGTTGCGGGCTTGAATGCCAACGCAACGCGGCTTGCTGCCATTTCCGATAACATCGCGAATTCTGGCACCTATGGCTATAAACGTGCGTCGACCGAATTTTCCAGCATGGTCATCAGCAGCACGCGGGGTGCGGGTCTGTATTCCGCAGGCGGTGTGCGCGCCGCGACCACGCGGTTGATTGACGAACGTGGGGCATTGTCGGGCACGTCAAACGCGCTTGATCTGGCTGTATCGGGGCGGGGCATGCTGCCAGTCGTGCCCTCCACATCGCTGGACAGCCCCGGCGAAAAGCCGATGATGATGACGCGGACAGGTGCGTTCCGACCCGACGCCAATGGTGTGCTGCGCACGGAAACCGGGCTGGTGCTGTTGGGGTGGCCCGCCAATGCGGATGGGTCCATCCCGACGCTGCCGCGTGATACGATAGCCGGGCTGCAACCGGTGGTCATCAATGCCAACCAGAAGGCGGGCGATCCGACCACGACAATGAACCTGGGCGTCAACCTGCCCGCCACGCAAACGGTGGCGGGGGCGGCTGGTACGCCACTGCCATTGTCGGTGGAATATTTCGGTAACCTTGGCACATCGGAAACGCTGGATATCACTTTTACGCCGACAGTGCCGGGCACGGGGTCATCCAATGCCTGGACGATGGAGGTGCGCGATTCCGCACAAAACGGCGCGGTGGTTGGTGAATATAATCTGGTTTTTGATGACAGCCGGGGCGCGGGTGGCAGGCTCGCGTCGGTCACCACGGTATCTGGCGGCGCCTATAATGCCGCGACAGGGGCCATTGCGCTGACCGTGGATGGCGGGCCGTTAAGTGTGACCATCGGTAAGGCGGGTGATCCGAATGGCATGACGCAGTTATCGGACAACTTTTCGCCCACGTCGATCACCAAAGATGGGTCGCCCGTGGGCAACCTGACGGCGGTCGAGGTGGATGAAAACGGTTTCCTGACCGCCACATATGACACGGGGTTCATCCGGCGCATCTTTCAAATCCCGCTGATCGACGTACCCAACCCGAATGGGTTGACGGCGTTGAACAACCAGACATTTCAGGTCTCGCCGCAGTCGGGCAACTTTTTCCTGTGGGATGCGGGGTCCGGCCCCACCGGGTCTGTAGTGGGCTATGCGCGTGAAGGGTCCACGACCGACGTGGCGGCGGAACTGACATCGTTGATCCAGACGCAGCGGGCCTATTCATCGAACGCCAAAGTCATTCAGACGGTGGATGAGATGTTGCAGGAAACCACGAATATCAAGCGATAGGCCTGGTAGATGAGTATCACCGGCGCGCTGTCCAATGCCCTGTCTGGCCTGACCATGGCCAGCCGCGCGTCGGAACTGGTGTCCAGCAACGTCGCCAACGCCATGACGCCGGGCTATGCGCGGCGCGAACTGAA
>JANNBG010000406.1:0-2608 GCA_031385205.1 Rhodobacterales bacterium | reverse complement strand
CATTGCTGCCCGACCTTGCGAGGATCGACCGGTTGATGGAGGCCGCGGGCCTTGATGTGCTGATCGCCACGTCGAAACATAATACGCAGTATTTGCTGGGCGGGTATCGGTTCCTGTTTTTCATGGCGATGGATGCCATTGGCCATAGCCGCTATTTGCCCGTGGTGATTTACCGGCGGGGCCGCGCGGATCAGGCGGCCTTTATCGGCAACAAGATGGAGGGGGGGGAGCATGCCAACCATCCGTTCTGGACGCCCACCGTTTTGCCCGCCTGCTGGGGCAGCGTCGATGCCGCGACGCTTGCGGTGGATCATCTGCGCAAGATCGGGGCGGACGGGCTGCGGATCGGCATTGAGCCGTCGTTCCTGCCGGTCAACGCGCATCAGGTGCTGGCGGGGGCCTGCGCGCATCTGGTGGATGCCACCGGCATGCTGGAACAGATGCGGGCAATCAAGACCCCGGCGGAGCTTGCGCTGCTGCGGCAGGCGTCGGAGCTGATCACGGATGCGATGATGGCCACGATTGGCGCGGCACAGGAAGGCTGGACCAAGGCGCGCATCATCGAGGAATTGCGCCAGCAAGAAACCCGGCGCGGCCTGCATTTCGACTATTGCTTGCTAACACTGGGGGCGAGCCACAACCGGGCATCATCGGCGCAGGAATGGCATGCGGGCGAGGTGATGTCGATCGACAGCGGCGGAAACTATCGCGGCTACATCGGCGATCTGTGCCGGATGGGCATTTTGGGCGAGCCGGATGCGGAACTGCAAGACCTGCTTGCCGAAGTGGAAACGGTGCAGCAAGCGGCCTTTCCGCATGTGCGCGCGGGCGTGGAAGGCGGTGTGATGATTGCGGCTGCCGAGGCGGTGCTGAAAGCCGGACCGTCGGCCGCGTTCAACGATTTCTTTGCGCATGGCATGGGGTTGATCAGCCACGAGGTGCCATTCCTGATGACCAATCATCCGGTGGCCTATGAGGGCGTGGATTCGGCGCGGGCGTTGGAGGTGGGCATGGTGCTGTCGGTGGAAACCACGATGCTGCATCCCACGCGCGGGTTCATCAAGATCGAGGATACGCTGGCGGTTACGGAAACCGGGTATGAGATGTTCGGCCAGCGGGGCCGGGGCTGGAACCGGGGCGGGCTTTAGAGCGGCTTTGCTCTGACACCCCCCGGTATCTTACCGCTTCGGCGGCAACAGGCGGAAATCCGGCAAGTCGCGCAAAGCCTGCTCCGGCCCTGCGGGAGAGTAGACGACGAACAGGGTCATCGTTTCGGTCCCGGTGTTCAGCGTGGAATGATACCGGCTTTCGGGCACATAGATGGTGGTGCCGGGGGTGACTTCGGCGGTGATCGGCGTGCCGTCATCATCCTCGACCATCTGTTGGCCGCGCCCGGACATCACAAGGATGATCTCTTCTGCGCCGGGGTGGTTGTGGCGCGCATGACCGCCGCCGGGGGTCACGGTCACGATGCCGCCGGAAAACCGGCTGGCACCGTTGACGTCGGGGCCAACGGTCAGGGCCAGTTGGCCCCAATCAAAGCCGAAGGCGGCGACCGTATCGGGGTGGACGAAATAGTTGGTCATCATTTCACTTTCAGCGCCTTGAAGGCGCGGGTTTGCGCAGCGATTGCGGTTTCGACGGGCAAGCGTTCCATCGACGACGCGCCGTAAAAGCCGTGGCAGGTTTGGGCGTTCGCGAGGACAAAGGCGGCATCTTCGGGCATGGCAATGGGGCCGCCATGGCACAGGATCAGGATGTCATCGCGTACCGCGCGCGCCGCCGCCGCGATGGCATCAATCTCGGCCACGCAATCAGCCAGCGTCTGCGAGGATGTGGCCCCAATGGCACCGCCTGTGGTTACCCCCATGTGGGCCACGATGATATCCGCCCCGGCGCGGGCCATGGCCGTGGCCTCGTCGGGGGTAAAGACATATGGCGTTGTCAGCATATCAAGGGCATGGGCGGCGGCGATCATGTCAACCTCCAGCCCGTAGCCCATCCCGGTTTCCTCAAAACTGCGGCGCATGCGGCCATCGAAGAGGCCAATGGTGGGAAAGTTCTGCACGCCGGAAAAGCCCAGCGATTTCAACTCTCTCAAGAATGGCTCTATCATGATGAACGGATCGGTGCCGTTGACGCCTGCCAACACGGGCGTGTGTTTCACCACGGGCAGCACCTCGATCGCCATTTCGCGCACAATCTGGTTGGCGTTGCCGTAGGCCAGCAGCCCCGAGGATGATCCGCGCCCCGCCATGCGGTAGCGGCCTGAATTGTAGATGATGATCAGGTCGATGCCGCCTGCCTCTTCCGATTTGGCCGATAGGCCGGTTCCCGCACCACCCCCGATGATCGGGATACCTGCTGCTACAAGGCCATAAAGGCGGGTCAGAATATCGGCGCGAGGGATGGCGGGCATGGGAACCTCAGATGTTGTGAAAGGCCGCAACGCAGGCGGCGGCAAAGGCGGGATGGTTGATGTGATAGGGCAGACGGTGGACCTGGCGCTGCGGGGTTTGCGCAAGCGTGCCCTCCAGCGCGCTGAACAGGGCAGCACGGGCGACGGGGTCGTGGAACGCCGCCCCCGGCGCATCAAGTGCGGAAATGC
>JANNBG010000402.1:0-3088 GCA_031385205.1 Rhodobacterales bacterium | reverse complement strand
CCGGGGGCGCGATCTGTTGAACGGCGTGCCCAAGGAAACCGAGATCAATCAGGCCCAGGTGGCCGAGGCATTGGCCGAACCCGTGCAGCAAATCTGCGACGCGGTGATGCAGGCGCTGGAGGCGACACCGCCGGACCTTGCGGCCGATATCGTGGACCGTGGCGTGATGCTGACGGGTGGCGGTGCCCTGCTGGGCGATCTGGACCTGTCCTTGCGCGAACAGACCGGGCTTTCCATCAGTGTCGCGAATGAGCCGTTGAACTGTGTGGCGCTGGGCACCGGCAAGGCGCTGGAGTATGAAAAACAACTACGCCATGTGATTGATTACGATAGCTAGTCCTGCGGGGGCTACCCATGGCCAAGTCACGCACCGACCCAGAAGATTTCCAACGCCCGCTGCGCCGGGTGTTGGTGGGGTTATTGGTGTTGTTCCTCTTGGGCCTGTTCCTGCTGTGGCGCATCGACAGCCCCCGTGTGGAACGGTTTCGCAGCGCGCTTGTCGACCGCGTCGTGCCCAGTTTTACATGGGCTTCGGTGCCGCTGACCCGCGCCACGGCGATGATCGACAGTTTTCAAAGCTATGCCGAACTTTATGCCCAGAACCAGGCCCTGCGCGCGGAATTGCAGCAGATGCGGGCGTGGAAAGAGGCCGCCTTGCAATTGGAACAGCAAAACGCACGCCTGCTCGATCTGAACAAGGTCCGGCTCGATAGCAAACTCACGCATGTGACGGGCGTGGTCTTGGCTGACAGTGGCAGCCCGTTTCGGCAATCGGTCTTGCTGAACGTTGGCGCAAGGGATGGCATCCGCGATGGCTGGGCCACGATGGATGGCATCGGGCTGGTGGGCCGCATTTCCGGCGTGGGCGAACGCACATCCCGCGTCATCCTGCTGACCGATACCAGCAGCCGCATTCCGGTAACGGTGCAGCCCTCCGGCCAAAAGGCGTTGTTATCTGGCGATAACTCCACCGTGCCGCCGCTGGAGTTTCTGGAAGACAGCGATCAGGTCAGCCCCGGCGACCGTGTGGTTACCTCCGGTGATGGCGGCGTGTTTCCGGCGGATTTGCTGGTGGGTGAGGTGGTGCTGGGCACCGATAAACGCCTGCGGGTGCGCATGTCTGCCGATTACGGACGGCTCGAATATCTGCGGGTGCTGCGCAGCCATGATCTGGACCCGATCACCGATGTCGGCGCACTTGTGGCTCCGCCCGTCGTGTTCCCTGTGCCCGATCCTACTGTCGATGCCGGGGCCGACGCCCCCGAAAGCCCGCCGACCGGCACCACAGACGCCACGGGCGGTGACCCCGGCGAGGCGGACACGCCAGTCCCCGGCGCAGGTGCGCCAAGTGATTGAAGCCTTGCGCAGCACCCTCTGGTTCTACCGCGTCATCTTTGTGGTCATCGCACTGGCGTTGCTGTTTTTGCGCCTGTTGCCTATGGGGTCACAGGCGGGGTCTTGGCCGGGGCCGGACCTGCTGGTCTGTCTGACACTCGTCTGGGTCATGCGGCGGCCCGATTACCTGCCTGTCCTGCTCATCGCTTGTGTGTTTCTGGTTGAGGATATGATCCTTTTGCGCCCGCCCGGATTGTGGACAGCCATCATGCTGCTCGCGACTGAATTTCTGCGGTCCCGCTCGGCCCTGACGCGCGAGCTGAACTTTGCGGTGGAATGGCTGTTGGTGGCCGGGCTGATGGTGGCGATGCTGCTGGCTTACCGTTTGATGTTCACGATATCGTTGCTGCCGCAGCCGGGGTTTGGCTTTGCGCTGGTGCAGACAATCTGGTCCGTCTTATGCTATCCCTTGGTCGTCATGGCATCGACCTTGGCTTTGGACCTGCGCAAACCGGCCATGGGCGAAGTCGACAACTACGGGAGGCGGCTGTGAGGCGGACCCCGCGCGATAACGAGGAATCGGCCCGTGTCATCACCCGCAGGGGGTTGTTCCTTGGCGGGGCGATGGCATCATTCATGGCCGTGCTGGGCGCGCGGATGCGCTACATGCAGGTCGATCAGGCCGATGAATTTCGGCTTTTGGCCGAAGAAAACCGCATCAACATCCGCCTGATCCCGCCTGCGCGCGGCCTGATCCTGGACCGCAATGGCAAACTGATTGCGGGCAACGAACAGAACTACCGCGTTGTCATCACGCGCGAAGACGCGGGCGATGTGGGGCAGGTTCTGGCGCGGCTGGCGCATGTCATTCCACTGACACCCGAAGACATCGACAAAACGGTGAAAGAGGCGGACAGGTCCAGCCCCTTTGTGCCGCTGATTGTGGCCGACCGCCTGCCATGGGAAGATTTTAGCCGCGTCGCCCTGAACGCGCCCACCCTGCCCGGTGTGTCACCCGAAGTGGGCCTGTCCCGCGTCTATCCGCGGCCCGAGGATTTTGCCCATATCGTGGGCTATGTCGGACCGGTCAGCGACCGTGATCTGGAAGGCATCGAAAACCCCGACCCGATCCTGCGCATCCCCAAGTTTCAGATCGGCAAGATCGGCGTCGAACGCTGGCAAGAAGATATCCTGCGCGGCAAAGCCGGCACCAAACGGATCGAGGTGAATGCCGTGGGCCGCGTGATGCGCGAGCTGGAACGCGTCGATGGCACGCCGGGTGCCGACATCCGCCTGACCATCGATGCGGATGTGCAGAACTTTGCCCAAGCGCGGCTAGGGGCCGAAAGTGCCGCCGTCGTGGTAATGGATGTGACAAACGGTGATCTGATCGCCGTCGCGTCAGCCCCGTCCTTTGACCCCAACCTGTTCGTGCGCGGCATCAGCCAGACCGATTACGACGGGCTCTTGAATAACGACCACCGCCCGCTGGCCAACAAGACCGTGCAGGGCGTCTATCCGCCCGGATCGACGTTCAAGATGGTAACGGCGCTGGCCGCATTGAGCGCGGGGGTGATTTCCACCGAAAGCACCACCTATTGCCCCGGTTATGTGGAATATGGCGGGCGCAAGTTCAACTGCTGGAAACGTGCGGGGCATGGCACGGTCAACCTCAGCCGCGCCCTGTCGGAAAGCTGCGATGTGTATTTCTATGACGTGGCGCAAAAGGTGGGCATCGACCGCATCGCCGACA
>JANNBG010000506.1:0-2936 GCA_031385205.1 Rhodobacterales bacterium | reverse complement strand
CACCATCTGTTTCTGGGCATTGATCCCTATGAATTGGGCCAAGCCCCCTTTGCCCTTGCCACATCCAATGCCCTGCGCCTGACCGCGCGTGACCTGGGCCTCGATCTGCACCCCGCGGCCCGCGTTTATCTATTGCCCTGCATTGCGGGGCATGTCGGTGCCGACGCCGCCGCCGTTGCCTTGTCCGAGGCACCGGATAAATCGCCCGACCTGATGCTGGTGGTCGATGTGGGCACCAATGCCGAGATTCTGCTGGGCAACACGGAAAAGGTGCTGGCCTGTTCGTCACCCACGGGGCCCGCGTTTGAAGGCGCGCAAATATCCTCCGGTCAACGTGCAGCGCCGGGTGCGATTGAACGCGTTGAGATTGACCCTGTGACCAAAGAGCCGCGCTTCAAGGTGATCGGGTCAGACCTCTGGTCCGATGATCCGGCCTTTGGGGCGGCCACCGCCACCACCGGCATCACCGGCATCTGTGGATCGGGCATCATCGAAATGGTGGCCGAGATGCGCTTGGCGGGGCTGGTTGATGCGGCAGGCCTGATCGGGTCAGCCGAACAAACCGGGACGGACCGCATTTTCCTTGATGGGCGCACGCATTCCTACCTTGTTTACGATGGCACGGCCGACGGCGGGCCAAAGATCACCGTCACCAACCGCGATATCCGCGAAATTCAGATGGCCAAAGCCGCCCTTTATTCCGGTGCGCGCCTGCTGATGGATAAGTTCGGCGTTGACCGCGTGGACCGCATCATCCTGGCGGGCGCGTTTGGCGCACATATCAGCCCGAAACACGCGATGGTTCTGGGCATGATCCCGGATGCCCCACTTGACCGCGTCACATCAGCCGGGAACGCCGCAGGCACCGGCGCGCGCATCGCCCTGCTGAACCGTGCCGCGCGGGCCGAGATCGAGGCAACCGTGCGCAACATCCTGAAGATCGAAACGGCAATCGAGCCGCGCTTTCAGGAACACTTCGTCAACGCCAGCGCCATTCCCAATGCGGTGGAGGCGTTCCCCGAACTGTTGAAGATCGTCACCCTGCCGGATGTGAGTTTCAACACCCAAGGTGGCGCAAACGGACGGCGCAAGCGGGGGTGACAGAGCCATTGTCCCCCGCTAAAGTCCGCTGCGATGGATGATCCTGTTGCAAATTTGCTGGCCCGCATCACCACGCAAGACCGCGTGGCCTTTCGTGACATCTATACGACAACATCGGCGAAACTAATGGGCGTCCTGCTGCGTATCCTTCATGATCGCGCTGAAGCGGAGGATGCGTTGCAAGAGGTTTATACACGGGTTTGGCTTCGGGCGGGGCGCTATGATGCGACCAAGGGCCGTGGCATGACATGGCTGATCGCCATTGCCCGCAACCTTGCGATAGACCGTCTGCGCACCCGTGTGGAACAGGTCGCTGATGACGGCATGGCCGAGGCCATGGTGGACCAGACACCATCCGCCGAAGGCAGGCTGGTCGCCCTGGGCGAGGCGCAACGGGTGACCGATTGCTTTGGTCAGCTGGAACCGGACAAAGCCGAGGCGGTACGCGGCGCTTACTTGAACGGGCTGTCCTATCTGGATTTGGCGGCGCGATATGATGTGCCGATCAATACGATGCGCACTTGGCTGCGCCGCAGCCTGCTGCGTTTGCGGGAGTGTTTGGAGTCATGACCGACGCCCCCCTGACCCCGATGCAAGAAGACGACGCACTGGCCGCAGAATATGTGCTGGGCGTGCTGGATTTGGCGGAACGCACAGCCGTGGATGCGCGCGTCAAACAAGACAGCGTCTTTGCGGCATCCGTGGCCGCTTGGGAATCCCGGCTGGCCGGGTTGAATGACGCTTATGATGCGGTGCCCGCCCCCAATCTGTTGCCAAAGATTGAGGCGCGGCTGTTCCCGCAAGCGCCCAAACCCGCGCGCAACTGGTTTGGCTGGCTGGCCGGTCTTGCAACGGCTGCCGCAATTGCCATCGCCGTTGTGGTCGTGGTGCCGCGCGCTGCAAGCCCGGAATTTGTGGCCACCCTGACAGCGGCGGATCAGCCCCTGGTGTTTGCCGCCAGCTACACCGGTGGCACCCTGACCCTGAACCAGACCAAAGGGGCCGCTGCAGGGGCCGCGAATGACTATCAACTGTGGCTGATCGTCGGCGATGCCGCCCCGGTATCCCTGGGCCTGATCGACGCGCCCACGATTACCCGGCCTCTGGTTACCCTGCCCGAAGGTGCCATCATCGCCGTCAGCCTTGAACCCGCAGGCGGGTCCACCACGGGTGCGCCAACGGGGCCCGTGCTGGTAACGGGCGTGGTCACAAAGGCCTGACAGGGCTGCTGATGCGCCGTCCGTCAGCATGATGCAAAAAACTTTTCGAAAAAAGTTTGCACCCCTGAAACTTCCCCCACACGCCCCGCGTTACTCCCGGTGTAAGGCAGGACGGTCCTGCCATCACAAGGGAGCTACCCAAATGACCAAGTATTTCCGCGTTGCAGCCTCCATCCTCGCGCTTTCCACCGGTATGGCTTTGGCCGAAAACCCGATGGTCGGCGGTGCCGCCATGTTTGAAGACAAGAACATTGTCGAAAACGCCGTAAATTCGGCTGACCACACCACGCTGGTTGCCGCTGTCACCGCCGCTGGTCTGGTCGAAACGCTGTCAGGCGCTGGCCCGTTCACCGTGTTTGCCCCCACGAACGAAGCGTTCGCCGCCCTGCCCGCAGGCACCGTGGACACCCTGCTGAAGCCTGAAAACAAAGACCAGCTGGTCAAAATCCTGACCTGCCACGTGGTGGCTGGTGCGGCGATGTCGGGCGACATTGTCGGCATGATCGAAGCGGATGGCGGCAAGCACAAGATCGGCACCGTCGGCGGCTGCGACTTCACCGCCTCCATGGTGGATGGCAAGGTCATGATCGAAGACGGTCAGGGCAACATGGCGAC
>JANNBG010000470.1:0-3244 GCA_031385205.1 Rhodobacterales bacterium | reverse complement strand
GGTTGGAGGAGCTGGCGGAGGCCCCGGATTACCTGACGAACGCGGATAGGGTTGTGAACCGTGGCGCGCTGACGGTTTCCCTGACGGCGGCAACCAAGCGGTTCACCAAGGCGGAGTTATTGGCGGCCTGCGAGGCGCAGGGCGTGCCTGCAGGCCCGATCAACGATCTGGCGGAAGTGTTTGCCGACCCGCAAATGGTGGCGCGCAAGATGCGGCTGGATGTGGACGGTGTGCCGGGCGTGCGGTCCCCGTTTGTGTTTTCAGGCGCGGATTTGGCGCTGGACAGGGCGGCTCCACGGCTGGGGGAACATCAGGAGTTATTGGGGGGCGATGTTGCGTAGGGCGGGCTTTCGCCCGCCGATGGCGAAAGTGGCGGGGTGAACCCCGCTACAGGCCCAACGTTGCGAATGCCGCATCCAGCACCGCCCAATCATCCAGTACCAACCGCACGGGCAAAACCATGACCTGCCCCTGATAGGCTAAGGGCAAACGCACGGCATCCTTTTCGGTCGTCACAAGCTGCGCACCCAAGCTGCGGGCGTCGGCGACCATGCGGGCGAGCAGGGCCTCGGTCAGGGGCTGATGGTCATCAAGGGCTACAGTGCGGGCGAGGATGGCCCCTTGGGCGGCCAGAGTGGCAAAGAACTTTTCCGGGTGACCAATGCCGGCAAAGGCCAGCACCCTTGTGCCCTGCCAATCCATGCCCGTGGGCAAGTGCTGCAGGGAACCCGTCAGATGCGGCAGATTCCACTGGGCGCCGAACCTAGCCTGTGCGGCAGTATCGCCGATGGACAGCAGCATATCGGCGCGCGCCAATCCCACATCGACAGGTTCCCGCAAGGGGCCAGCGGGCAGGCAGAGGCCGTTGCCAAAACCCTTGTCGGCATCGACCACCACAATCGACAAGTCCTTGATAACAGACGGGTTCTGAAATCCATCGTCCAGGATAGCCACTTGCGCACCCACCTGTGCGGCCTGCACGCCAGCGGCCCGGTCACGCGAGACCCAGACGGGGGCAAAGGCGGCCAGCAGCAGGGGTTCATCGCCGACATCTGCCGCTGTCTGCGCGCCTACCCGCACGGGGCCTGTCAGCCTGCCACCATGCCCGCGCGAGACAACATGGGCGATGATGCCACGCGCAGCGAGGCGTTCCAGCAGGGCGATTACCGTGGGCGTCTTACCCGTGCCACCGGCGTTCAGGTTGCCGACGCAGATCACGGGAACATCGGCTTTGAATCCGGTCTGTGCCAGACGTCGCGCGGTGGCTGTGGCATAGACCCAGCCCAATGGCTGCAATATGCGGGCCACAACACCGGGTGGCTGATACCAGAACCCCGGCGCGCGCATCAGCTTGCACCATCCATCAGCCGCCGGATGATGCTGATCGCCTGTTCCGTCGCCTCGGCCCCTTCGCTGGTCACCCCCCATGCGGCATGGGCCAGACGGGCCGCGCGGTCGGGTGCCAGCAGTTCGGCCAAAGCCTCGCCCAGATCATCCGCAGACCCTACGGCGCGCGCGGCACGGGCTGCACCAAGGCGCCCGAATGTGACGCCGTAAGCTCCGGCGCGGGGGCCGTAAAGGATGGCCGACCCCAAGGCAGCGGGTTCCAAAGGGTTGCGCGCGCAGCCGTCGCCTGACAGGCTGCCACCCAAAAAGGTAATGGGCGCAAGGCGATACCACAGGCCGTATTCGGCGTGATCGGCGAGATACACCTCAGTATCGGCGGCAGGTTCCTGGTCGCGCATGCGGTGCGCAACGGCCCAATCTTCAGCCTCCATCCGCGCGGTCAAAGCCTCAGCCCGTGCCATATCTTGTGGCACGACGATCAGCAGCAGGCGGTGGGCATGGCGCAATGCGGCACGGTGGGCGGCAATGACGTCGGCCTCTTCCGCCTCGGGCAGGGCGGCGGCGAGCCAGACGGGGCGGGTCGCCAGCTGGTGGGCAAGGGCGGCGCGTTCGGGTTCCATATGTGGCAGGGCGGCACTTTCCTCTTCCATACGGCCAGCCACGGACACCATGGGCGCACCGGCCTTGCGAAAGGCACGGGCGGCGGCGTCATCCACGGTCATCACATGGGAAAAGCCTGCCATGACAGACCGCATCAGACCGGGAAACCAGCCATTCCGTTCGCGCAAGATATAGGGCGCGCGGCCATCGACGATCATCAGGGGCAGCTTGCGCTCTTGCGCCTCGTGGATCAGGGCGGGGCGTAATTCGCCTTCGGCAAGGATGATGACTTCGGGTTTCCAATGGTCCAGAAAGGCACGCGCCTCAGAGGGGGTATCGCCCGGTGGCAACTGGTGCAGCACGCCCGTGCGCGTGGCAATATCGGCAGGGCAGGTGAGCAAGACCAGAACACCATCTTCGTCGACCAACCTGCGGGCTAATTCCATCACAGACCGCGCGGCATCAGCACTGGGGGCGTGCAGCCAGACCAGCCGTCCGGCGGGGCGGGCGGGTCGGTCTGGTGTCACGCCCCCATCGCGCCGGGGGCGCAGATTATAGAGGGTCAGGCCAAGCGAATATGCCATCTGTCTGCGTTCAGGCCCCGAATTCCCTGGTGGCGCTGCTGGCGACAGCGGCATCCTGCAACCGGTGAATATGCGCAATAAAATAGCGCATATGGGCATTGTCGACAGTGCGCTGCGCCTCGGCCTTCCAGGCGGCGAAGGCGGTGTCGTAATTGGGGTACATGCCGACAATGTGGATGTCGTTGACGTCTTTGAAGACGTTTTTGGTGGGGTCCGTCAGTTCGCCGCCGAAAACAAGATGTAGTCTTTGGGTCATGGAAATCCCTTTCTGCCGCGTTGCGGCGCAGCATAGGGGCTGGGTATGGGTGGTCAAGGCGCGCTTGGGCATTTCGTGGCAGTGGGCAAGGGTCTATACTGCAGGGATGACAGCCCTGTGCCGCGAGTGTCTGACGGTTTTTGAAGCAGGTGCGCGCTGCCCCGCGTGCCGGTCGCCGCGTGTGCTGGTGCACGGCGAACTGATGGACCTGACCATAGCGCATATGGACTGCGATGCGTTTTATGCGACTGCGCACAAGCGGGATAACCCGGCGTCACGGCCCCCGCCGGTGAGTGTGGGGGGCGGCCCACGGGGGGTGGTTTCGACCTGCTGTTATCTGGCGCGCATTCATGGGGTCAGGTCGGCGATGCCGATGTTTCAGGCGCTGAAACTATGCCCGCAGGCGGTGGTGGTGAAGCCACGGTTCGCGGCGTATGTGGAGGCGAGCCGGGCGATC
>JANNBG010000464.1:0-5141 GCA_031385205.1 Rhodobacterales bacterium | reverse complement strand
TGAACGAGATGCCTCACGGCGGGCTGAAACAGTCAGGCTATGGCAAGGATTTGAGCGCATATGCGCTGGAGGATTACACCGTGGTGCGGCATGTGATGGTAAAGCATGGGTAAAGTATAAGGCCAGTCCGCCAAATTTTCCACTAAACGAGTCAGACGATCTCGATTAGCTTACTATCCGTCAGCACAGTAATCCTATGAAATCCAACATTGACATAGTTACTGTTTTTCTGCTGCAACAACGAACAATCGATGCTTTCCCAATCAATTTGAGGGAGGCTACTATTCTCGTATATTAGAAGGTGATTTATCTGAAAGCGCTCGAACCCATCTTTGTTCAATGCTATTAACTTTGCATCAAGTGCAGCACTGAGTAGACCGTAAGCTTCTACCTCGACTTGGTGGCCAGAATATCCCGGACTTTTGTCCTCGTCGTTTTGCAAGTGGTCTCTGATTGCATTCGCTTTGATTGGCACTTTAGACTCTTTGCGTGCAAGGCCATCAAGGGAAAAAATACCTAATCCCATTGCATGGGCTTGCTTTAGAGCAATCTGTACTCTTTGAAAGGTAGCAATCGTGACTTCCACGCCTGCCACACACCCAGCTTCTTCCAGACGAAAATCAGGTCTATCTTTCGAATAGAGCGCGAGGGGATATCCAATCTGTTTAGAGCGCATCCGAAGGCAAAGATACTTTTGGATTATCCATAGTTCCGTCGTTTCGGTAGTGCGAACGCCTTGGTCACGCGATAGAATCTTTGGTCCAAGTTCAGACAGTCGCAATTCCATATCTGAGGCACATTGCGCCTCGAGGATCAGTTTCCATTCATTCAAGCTCACCCCGCTTCACCCAGCCGCCTTCCCTAGCACTTCCTCCGCCCACTGGTTCAAACTCTTCCCCGCCAGCTCTGCCGCTAGCGCAGCCTTGCGGTGCACCTCCGGGTTCACCCGGAACATCATCTGGCCCGAATAGGCCCGCTGCGGCTCCTTTCCCATCGCCGCGCAGGTTTCCAGATAATCCTCGACCGCCTCATGAAACGCCGCGCGCAGCCCCTCCACCGTGTCCGCGTGAAACCCCACGCCATCGCGGATGCCCGCGATGCGCCCGGTAAAGATGCCATCTTCATCATCGAATTCGATCCGCGCCGCATAGCCCTGATACGTCATCATATTGCTCATGGGATCACCCCGATCCTTTCCAGAAAATCCCGCGCCGCGCGCACCTGATAGCGCTTCGCCTCCTTTGACGGGTGCGGTCGGTGAAAGCTCTCTACCTCATCCCCGCAGACAAACCGAACGCGGCTGCCGCGCCCCTCCACCGCAATCGCCCCCGACGCGATCAGCAGTGCTTCAACATCGGCCCAGTTGACCGAACCGGAAATCGGGTCGGTAAAGATAACTTCAAGTGTTCTTCTGTGTCGGTTGTTCATGCGGGACCTTAGCATCTGCTATCATATTGTGCAAGCATGTCGCAAGTTGCTCCCTCAATACAACTGCCAGTCATCCTCATCCGCCACCGGACCAATGGCCAGCCAATCCGCCCGGATGCGCGCCACGCGTGTGTCGCCCCAGGTGCGGAACACCAGATGAAAGCCCTTGGCCGTGATGTTTTCGGCCACCAGATCGGCGCGGGAATTCGTCTTGTTATCAATGTCCCACATCGACATCGACACATGCACGGACGGCGCATCCTCGAACGGTTCCTTGAACGTCACCACATGGCGGCTGTCGCGGGCACCGGTGCCTGTCCACATCACGCCACCATCGGCAAAGTCGGAAAACAGGACGCGCGTGCCCTGTGCGATGCCGGTGTTGCCTGTGCGAATGCGTTTCATGGAATCGCCTGTTGTTCAGCCATGATTCTTACACAAACCCGGCAAAAAAGGGGTCACATAATGAAAAAGCCCCGCCAAAAGTGGGGCTTTTCAAACATTTCGGGGTTTGTGGTGGGTTGGCACCCACCCACCAGTTATTGACCTGCCGCGATACGCAATGCTGCCATATCGGCCAGCAGCTTGTCGCCCGTGTCCTTGTCCATGCCAGCAGCCACGCTTTCACGCGCATCGGCCATCAGCCCGTCGAACAGCGCCGCGCTCGCCTCGGCCACCGGCACGGCGCGTTCGGCCAGAACCGACACACCCTGCGCCGTGATTTCCGCAAAGCCGCCCGTCACGACATAGGCCGTGGTGCCCGCAGCGGCCACCACGTTCAGGATGCCGGGGCGCAGGGTGGTGATGGTGGGGGCGTGCCCCTCCATCGCCGTCAGATCGCCGTCTGCACCGGGGATTTGCACCTCGGTCGCCTGCAAGGATGCAAGGCGGCGTTCGGGGGAAACCAGATCGAATTGGAGTGCCATGTCAGGCCGCCGCCGCAGCCAGACGCTGGGCCTTTTCGATCACTTCCTGAATGCCGCCCACCATGTAGAAGGCCGCCTCCGGCAAATGGTCGTATTCGCCTGCGACCACGGCCTTGAACGACTTGATGGTTTCGGCCAAGGGCACCTGCTTGCCATCCGATCCTGTGAACACCTTTGCCACGTCAAACGGTTGGCTCAGGAAACGCTGAATTTTCCGTGCGCGGGCAACTGTCAGTTTGTCGTCCTCGCTCAACTCGTCCATGCCCAGAATGGCGATGATATCCTGCAAGGATTTATACCGCTGCAGAATGCCCTGCACCGACCGCGCCACATCATAATGTTCCTGCCCCACAATCGTCGGGTCCATCAGACGGCTGGTCGAGTCCAGTGGGTCCACCGCCGGATAGATGCCCAGTTCCGAAATCGCCCGCGAAAGGTTGGTCGTGGCGTCCAGGTGCGCGAACGACGTGGCAGGTGCCGGGTCGGTGAGGTCATCGGCGGGCACATAGATCGCCTGCACGGAGGTAATCGAGCCTGCCTTGGTCGATGTGATCCGCTCCTGCAAGGCACCCATGTCGGTCGCCAGCGTCGGCTGATAGCCCACGGCAGAGGGGATACGGCCCAGCAGCGCCGACACTTCCGAACCCGCTTGGGTAAAGCGGAAGATGTTGTCCACAAAGAACAAAACATCTGTCCCAGACTGGTCACGGAACTGTTCGGCCAAGGTCAGGCCCGTCAGCGCCACACGCATCCGCGCGCCCGGCGGTTCGTTCATCTGGCCATAGACCAGCGCCACTTTGGACTTGGTCATGTCTTCCACGTTGATAACGCCGGAGTCCATCATTTCGTGATACAGATCGTTGCCTTCGCGCGTGCGTTCACCCACACCGGCGAACACCGAAAAACCGCTGTGCACTTTGGCAATGTTGTTGATCAGCTCCATGATAAGAACCGTCTTGCCCACGCCTGCACCGCCGAACAACCCGATCTTGCCGCCCTTGGAATTGGGAGCCAGCAGGTCGATCACCTTGATGCCCGTGACCAGAATCTGCGACGATGTCGCCTGTTCCGCAAACGTGGGCGCGGCACGGTGGATCGGGCGGAATTCGGTCGCCACAACCGGGCCTTTTTCGTCAATCGGCTCACCAATCACGTTGATGATGCGCCCCAATGTGGCATCACCCACGGGCACGGTGATCGGCGCGCCCAAATCGGTCACAGGCGCGCCGCGCACCATGCCTTCGGTGCCGTCCATGGCGATGGTGCGCACGGTGTTTTCGCCCAGATGCTGGGCCACTTCCAGCACCAGCCGCTTGCCGTTGTTCGTCGTCTCCAGCGCGTTCAAAATCGCAGGAAGTGCGCCTTCGAACTGCACGTCAACCACAGCGCCGATGATCTGGGTGACCTTGCCTGCCGCATGGGCCGCTTTGGGTGCTTTTGCCATCTCGTTTCTCCGTTCGTCTTTATGCGCTCGTCAGCGAGCGGAATTTCTCAAGCATCCGTCAGATCGAGCCGGCGTTCGATGCGGCCAATCCGCTCTTCGATCCGATCAATGCGGCGGTTCGTGTTCGCGACCTGCACTTCGAGGTGACCGATGGTTCCGGTCATCTGGCCCATGTGCCCTTCAAGTGCCGTCATCCGCACCTTCAGGTCTCCGACGTCGGCCTGTATGTGATTGAACTGTCCCTGCATCTTTTTAAGCAGTTCAAAGGTCAGGATTGCGATGTCGCCATTGTCAGCCATCACAACGCCTCCGCGCCCGAAATGATTTCAATCAGCTCTTTGGTGATCGCGGCCTGGCGCGAGCGGTTGTACTGGATGGTCAGGCGGTTGATCATATCACCCGCGTTGCGCGTGGCATTGTCCATCGCAGACATCCGGGCACCCTGTTCGGATGCGCCATTTTCCAGCAAGGCCGTGAAGACCTGGGTGGCCACAGCGCGTGGCAGAAGATCGGCAAGGATGCCTTCTTCACTGGGTTCATAGTCGTATAGGGCCGAAGGCGCGTTCCCTTCGAATTTCGCCGGGATCACCTGCTGTGCCGTTGGGATTTGGCTGATCACCGATTGGAAGCGGTTGAAGAACAGCGTGGCGACATCAAATTCGCCCGCGTCAAAGCGGTGCAACACATCGCGCGCGATGGACTGGGCATTGCCGTAACCGATGCGTTTGACGTCAGACAGATCGACATGGCCGATGAAGTGGGCAGAAAGGTCACGCTTTAACTGCTCGCGGCCCTTTTTGCCGACGGTCAGGATTTTGACCGTCTTGCCAGCGGCCAGCAACGCCTGTGCATGGCTGCGCGCCAGACGCGCGATGGTGGAGTTGAAACCGCCACACAGCCCGCGTTCTGACGTCATCACGACCAGCAGGTGCACCTTATCAGTGCCGGTGCCGGCGAGCAAACGCGGCGCGGTTGCCGACTGCCCGACAGACCCCGCGAGCCCGGCCATCACGGAGGTCATCCGTTCGGCATAGGGCCGTGCGGCCACCGCAGCCTCTTGCGCGCGGCGCAGTTTTGCGGCTGCCACCATCTGCATGGCCTTCGTGATCTTGCGGGTGTTTTTGACACTCGCGATCCGGTTTTTTAAGTCCTTAAGGCTGGGCATGCGTTATTCTCCTGCCCCGGCCTTACGCAAAGTCTTTGGCGAATGCGTCCAGCTGGGCGCGGATGGATTTCTCCAGATCGCCCGCAACTTTACGGTCGTTCTTGGTGATATCCGCCAGAACCGCAGCACCGGTTGTGCGCATGTGCTTCAGCAGCCCCGCCTCAAACCGGCTGACATC
>JANNBG010000417.1:0-4486 GCA_031385205.1 Rhodobacterales bacterium | reverse complement strand
GGTCAGTTCTGCCGTGTGGGCGTCAGAGCCTTTGATCCAGACCATTAGCATGGTGCCTGTCAGTGCCGTCATCACCGGATCGGCCTTATCCGCCGGATCAACCACCTCGCAAATCGACCCGCCTGAATCGCACACGAAATTGGCATAGCCATACAGATCGCGCGCGCGGGCGATGAAATGCAGGGTGTCGTGCAGGGCGGCAATTTCGGCATTTCTGTGCTGATCCTGACGGCGCAGATATTCGACAAAGGCCAACCCGCCCAAATCAGGATTGCCGGGTTTGCCAAGATAGGTGGACAAGGGGGCCAGGTTATCAAAGGTGATGTTGCTGCTGATGTAGACGCTATCCGTCATCAGCAATTCGCGCAGCAGGGGCACCTTCATCGCCTCGCGCTTGAAATTATCCGCGATGAATTCGCCCATATAGCGCGTGCCGATGCGGTAATCGACGGAGTAATGAAACCAGTCGCCTGCATCGCGCAGCATGTTTGACACATGCGTTTTGCCAAGGCCGGACATGCCAAACAGGCAAACCCGGCGGTTGGTGGCGGCCAGCCATTCGGTGGAACTGTCGTAAATCATCATGGGCACCGCCTTTGGCACCCTGTTAGCGGGCTTGTCAGCGGATTTCACGCAGAAAATTGCCGCAGGATGCGTCCGTCGATCAACAGCAGGCCCATGGCAATAATGGCAAAGCCTGCGTATTCATTCAACGCCAGCGCCTCACCATAAACCACCGCCCCCATCACCACGGCAACGGGCCCTACCAGCAGCGTCACGAGTTGCAGATTGCCGATCCCCGCCAGCACCAGTACCCGGTAAAAGATCACATAGGCGAGTGCGGACGACATCAGCGCCAGATAGGCCAGCGCGCCCCAACTGGCGGGGGAATAAGCCAGCGTTGGCACCCCATCCTGCCACAGGGCCACGGGCACCATCACGCAGGCCGCCGCCGTTAACATGCCTGCCGCAGACACCTCGGCCCGCAATCCCTGCAAGGCGATGCGGGCAAATGCGGATGACGCCGCATAAGACACCGCCGCCCCCAGCATGGCCAGTTGCCCCCATGACGTGATATCCAGATGCATCAGCGCATCAGGCCCGACAATCACGCAGACCCCCACAAAACCCACGGCCACACCGGCGGCCTTGTTGGCGGTCAGGCGTTCGTCGGCAAACAGCAGGGCTGCCAGCAACACGGTCAAAATCGCCGTGGCCGCATTCAGAATGGCCGCAAGGCCCGATGGAATATGCTGCTGCCCCCAGACGATCAACGTAAATGGGATCACGTTGTTCAACACACCCATCACCAGAAAGCGCCCCGCCAAACCGGGCGTCAACGCCACAGGCAACCTGCGCACCGCCACATAGACCCACAGGGCCAGCGCCGCCCCACCCACCCGGAACGCCACCGTGGTGAACACCGGCACCTGTTCCAGTGCCACACGGTTTGACAGGTACGACCCACCCCAGATCACCGCCAGCAGGGTCAGCAGCAGCCATGCAAGCGCAGACATGTGGCGTTGTTGGGTCATGCCGTCTGTCTATGCGGGCAGCCGGGCAGGGACCACCCGTTTCTGGTGATAAGACCCATCACCAGCCATGAAAAAACCCCGCCGCAAAGGGCGGGGTTTCATCGCCATGTCACATCATCAGAACGTGTAGGCCACCTTGATGCCCACGCCCACAGAGGTATTCCCCTCCATCGACGCGCGGGCCACGCCGGCCGTTTCCGGCTGCGCATCTCCCACCTTGGTATAGTTGATGCCCGTCGTGATCTTCATATTGCCCACTGTATAGATGGCCGCCAATGACACGCCCATCCGCCCATTCGTCGGCGCAAGCGGCGAGACCAGCGGATTGCCCTCTTTTTCATACTGCACCGACACGACACCCGACCAAGTGTCGTTGAACTTGCGCCCCACGCCCAATGTGTAGGTCACGGTATCCTGCAGGTCGATCAAGCCGCTACCTGTGGCGCCGACGAACCCGGCCGGATCGACCAGAAAGGCGGACCAGTCGACATAGCGCACCTGCCCGAAGATCAGCGTATTGGCCGCAATGCCCGACTGGAAATCAAAGTTGATCGACTGCGGCAGCGTCACGTCCGTCACACTGGGGGCCGCAATCGGTACGCCGTTGATCGTCTCCAAGGTATCAAACTTGTGTTTGATTTCCGAATTATAGGTCAGGGCCAGACGCAGCGCGATATCCGGGCGCTCATAGGCCACGCCCACCACATAGCCCGGTGCAACATCGGTGGCGAGATCGACATTATAGCCCGACACCGGACCATAGGCCAACCCTTTGAGCGTGATGCTGGCCGACGCACGATCTGCCGTAATACCCGCATGCACCGAGAAGTTTTCGTTGAACTTATAACGCAAAAGACCCGTCACAGCGGTGGATGTCGCACTCGCAATCGTGCCGCCCAGCAAGGGTGAGGTGGCCCCATATTCCACATCCGCACCAAAGGGCTGGTCCAGATTGATGGCAAAGGACAGACGGTCGTTTACGTCATATTTATAGCTCAGGCCGATTTGCGTGTAATCCTTGGCCACATTGCCCGTGGGCTGACCCGCCAAATCGGTGCCTTCGACAGTGGGCATGATCTGGCCAAATGATAGCTCCACCACGCGGCCCTTTTCGAACAGCAGGCCCAGATCCTGCCCCGACCGGTCAATCCCCCCGGCAAACGCGCCGGATGCAGCCACAGCAAATGTGCTGGCCGTCAGCAATACATGTTTCATCTCTGATCCTCCCCGATCATGTGGCCACGGCAGACCGCAACCCTGGCCGCATTTGCAACCTGATGGTGAAAACGCTATGCCCTGTGCAAAATTCGGTCAATCAATGACGCCGCGTCACGGTTTTGTGACGAGGCGTTGTGGCCCCGGCGACGCATCGCCCATGCAACCGTAGGGGCTTGTTCTGATGTTCCGCAATGCTATGTCTGAAGCATACAGGTTCCGTCAGAGAACCGTCACAACAGTTGGGAGGGGACGTGGACGCATGGCTTCGCGTAGCGGCATTCATTGACCGCATCAGTCGATTTTTCGCAATGATTGCAGCCATTCTTGTTCTGTTGTCCTGCGTTATCAGTGCGGGCAATGCGCTGTCGCGCTATGCGTTTTCCATCAGTTCGAACGCCTGGCTTGAAATCCAATGGCAGATGTTCGCAGGCATTTTCCTGCTGGGGTCGGCACATGTGTTGAAACTGAACGAACATGTGCGGGTGGATATCATCTACATGGGGCGCAGTCCGCGCACCAAACTGTGGATCGACGTGTTCGGCATCATCTTCTTTCTGGTGCCGGTGACGGTGATGATGATCTGGATGGGCGAGTTCTTTTTCCAGGACAGTTTCCGCGTGGGTGAGATGTCATCCAGCGCGGGCGGCCTGCCGTTGTGGCCGGTAAAGGCGTTGCTGCCGTTTGGCTTTTTCCTGCTGCTGTTGCAGGGCATCGCCGAACTTATCAAGCGGATCGCGGGTTTGCAGGGCGATGTGCGCTATCAGACCGCCTATGAAAAGCCGCTGCAATGACGGGGATGGCATGTTAGAATACGGCTATCTTGCCCCCACGATGTTCGCGGGGCTGATCGTTTTCCTGCTGCTTGGGTTTCCCGTAGCGTTCTCGCTGTCGGCCTTGGGGCTGTTTTTTGGCGTGATTGCCATCGAGATCGGCTATTTCGACTTTAACTTCATGTTGGCGATGCCCTACCGCGTGTTCGGCATCATGTCGAATGACCTGCTGCTGGCCATCCCGTTCTTTACCTTCATGGGTGTCATCCTTGAAAAATCCGGGCTGGCTGAAGACTTGCTGGAAGGCGTGGGGCAGGCGTTCGGCTCCGTTCCCGGCGGCCTTGCCTATGCGGTGATCTTTGTGGGCGCCATTCTGGGGGCGATCACCGGTACAGTTGCGGCAAGCGTGATTGCGATGGGGATGATATCGCTGCCGATCATGCTGAAATACGGCTATGATATGAAGATCGGCACGGGCGTGATTGCCGCATCGGGCACGATTACCCAAGTTATTCCGCCCTCACTTGTGCTGATCGTTCTGGCCGATCAGTTGGGCGTGCCGGTGGGGCAGATGTATCTGGGGGCCATCGGGCCATCGGTCATGCAGGTCGCACGGTTCACGCTGTTCCTCTTTCTGGTGGCGATCTTCAAGCCGCATCTTGAGCCGGCGTTGCCACCCGAGGCGCGCACTCTGCATGGCTGGGATTTGGCGTCAAAGGTGGCATGGGGGATGATCCCGTCATTGGCACTGATCTTTCTGGTGCTGGGCACGATGTTCATGGGCCTTGCCACCCCGACCGAGGCTGGGGCGATGGGCGCGGTGGGGGCAATTGTGCTGGCTGTGCTGCACCGGCGGTTCAGTCTGCCCCTGCTGTGGGATGCGATGGATCAGACGATGCGGATCAGTGCCATGGTGCTGTTCATCCTGATTGGCGCCACGGTCTTCAGTCTGGTGTTTCAGGG
>JANNBG010000415.1:0-4127 GCA_031385205.1 Rhodobacterales bacterium | reverse complement strand
GATGTCATGCGAGAAAGACCTGAACGCGCTGGATGCGAAATCGGGCGACGGCGATACCGGCAGCACCCTCGCCACTGCCGCAGCATCGCTGGCGGCCGCGCTTGACCGGCTGCCGCTGGCGGATCCGACACAGCTTTACCGGGCCATCGGGACCGAACTCAGCCAGACCATGGGCGGGTCATCGGGGGTGTTGCTGGCGATTTTCTTTGCGGCGGCGGGGGATGCGAGTGCAGGCGGCAAGGGTTGGATTGCGGCACTTGGCGTGGGCTTGGACCGGGTGATGCAGGTAGGGGGGGCGGCGCCGGGGCACCGCACGATGATCGACGCGCTGGCACCTGCGCTGGCGGCCTTGCCAGAGGGTGTGGATGCGGCAGCACGGGCGGCACGCAAGGGGGCGGATGCGACGGCGCAGATGACAAAGGCCAAGGCGGGGCGGGCGAGTTACCTGTCGGAGGACAAGCTGGCGGGGCATGTAGACCCGGGTGCGCAAGGGGTGGCGCTCTTGTTTGAGGACCTGGCAAAAGGCTGATGGCGCGCGCGGCTGCAATTCGCCGTTAACCAATCCTGAACCTTGTGCCACTATCGCTATGAGTGAGCGAATGGGAATGGCACCGCGATGAACGACAATGGCCCGATCTTGCCCGAAGGGCTGCGTCTGGCGCAGATGGAACGGCTGGTGATTGACCTGCTGAACGATCTTTTGCGCGCCAGCCCGGTCACTGTGGATGCGACATTGGAGGATTGCCTGGCGCGGTTGGGAGCTGCGTGTCAGTTCGACCGCACCTATATCTTTCGGGTGCGGGCTGATGGGTTTTTTGTGAATACGCATGAATGGGTGGCTGATGGTATCAGCCCGATGAAAGACCAGTTGCAGGCCTCGGATGGCAGCGAAATTGGCGACTGGCAAACACCGTTTGCGGCTGATCAGGCGTATTACATTGCCGATACCGCGGCCTTTGCACCAGGTCATTTCAAGGCGGCTTTGCTGGCGGATCAGGGCATCCGGTCCTTGCTGCTGGTGCCAATGAAGGATGGCGCACGGCTGCTGGGGGTGATCGGCTATGATATGGTGCGCACGGCGCGCGCCTTGCAGGAAAACGAGCTGTTCCTGCTGCAGTCGGTGGCGCGGGGGGTGGCATCGGTGATGCTGCGGGCCGAGGCAGATGCAAATGCACAAGCAGCGCAGGCGGCATTGGAGGACACGCGCAGCCAGTTACGCGCGACATTGGATGCATTGCCGGACCTGGTGTTGGAGCTGGACAGTGACGGGCGCTATGTGGGCTGGCATGCGGCAAGCCGTGAGGATCTGGTGGTGGACCCTTCGCTGTTCATGGGGCGCATTCTGGAAGAGGTGATGCCACCAACGGTGGCGAGCCTGGCGCGGCAGGCGATGCATGCGGCGGATGGATTGGGGCGATCTGGCGAATACCGCTATCGGCTGGATGGGCCGGATGGCACCGAGCGCTGGTTTGAGGCCAGTGCCGCGCGGCGGGCACCGAGCCAGCCTTCGGCACGCCCGACTTATGTTCTGGTGGTGCGCGACATTACCGAACGCGAGCAGGCACAAAGCGAATTGCGCTATCGTGAACGGATGATGCGGGGGCTGTTTGAGATGTCACCCATGGGCATCACGCTGACGGATCTGCGGACGGGCGAATTCGTCGAGGCGAATGCGACGTTTGTGGCGCAGATCGGCTATCCTGCAGCGGCGATCAAGTCGATGCGTCTGGCGGATTTGCTGTCAGCGGATGACATTGTTGTGGCGCGCAAGACTCTGGTGGATTTGCGGCGCACAGGGCGGTACGGCCCGGTGGAACAGATGTTCCGCAGGCGGGACGGAACAGTGTTTCCGGCAGTGGCGCGGGGCTTTGTCGTGCAAAGCCCGACAGGGCGGGATCTGATCTGGAGCATGGTCGAAAATGTGAGTGCCGACCGCGCACAACGTGCGGCACTGGAGGCACGCACGCGCGAGGCTGTGGCGGCGCGCGCGCAGTTGCTGACAGCTGTGGAGTCGCTGCTTGATGGCTTTGCGCATTTTGATGCGGCAGGCCGGCTGCTGCTGTGCAACCGGACGTTTGCCAAAATGTTTGGTGGCGCGGGGTTGGCCATCGTTCCCGGGGTCAGCTTGGTTGATATTCTGCGGGCGGGGCTGGAGGCCGGTCTTTATCCGTCTGCGGCACAGGACCACGACGCGTTTCTGGGGCGCATGGCTGGACCAAACCGCCCGATCGGGCAGGAAACGGAAGTGGAGTTAGGCGACGGGCGCATCCTGCAGGTGATAGAGATGCCAACCCCGGAAGGGGGGCATGTGGGCCAATATGTCGATGTCACACTGTTGCGCCAGTCGGAACGCCATCTGGCGAATGTGGTTGCGGGTGCGCAGGTCGGCACATGGGAATGGAACGCAAGCGACGACATCAACCGCGTCAATGACCGTTGGGCGGCCATGCTGGGGCGGACCCGCGCCGAAGTGGAGGGTGCAGGTCGCAACTTCTGGTTGGGCCTCGTGCATCCCGACGATGCGGCGCGGGTGAATGAAATTCAGTTGCGCGCGACGAAAGGCGAAGAAGACGAATTCGATTACATGGTGCGCATGCGGCATGCGGAGGGGCATTGGCTGCCGATCCATTCGCGCGGGCGTGTGTTGCGGCGTGCCGCAGACGGCGCACCGTTGCGCAAGGCGGGGGTACATCTGGATATGTCGGCCTTGCGGGCTGCCGAAGCGCAACTGGAGGCGACGATTGATTCGGCACGGGTGGGCACGTTTCAGCTGGATGTGCGGCAAGGCCTGGTGACCATCAATGATCGCTGGGCCGAAATGCTGGGCTATACACAGCAAGATCTGGGCGCCATGACGGCGGATGTGTTCCGCAATCTGGTGCATCCGGGCGACTTTGAGGCGATGACATCGCGCGAAACGGCGAGATTTGAGCAAAAAGAATGGGAAACCGAACACGAATTGCGCATGCGCCATAAAGACGGGCATTGGGTGTGGGTTCTGTCGCGCGGACGGGTGCGGACATTCGATGCGGTGGGCAAGCCCGCGATAATCGCGGGGGTGCATATCGATTTATCAGCGCGCAAAGAGTTGGAATTTGCGCTGCTGCGGGAACGCGATACGATTGCGCAACTGCTGGAAACATCCGTGTCGGGCATCGTGGCGTTTGATGCGTCAGGCCGGATCGTCTTTGCCAACCGCGAGGCGGAAACAGTGTTGGGGCGCAACCTGCGCAACATCCTGGGACAAGATTATGAATCGACAGACTGGAACCTGACTGATCTGGCAGGCAAGCCGATCGCGCGCGAAGACCGCCCCGTTGCGCGGGTGTTGCGGACGGGGAAAGTGTTGCGCGACTACCGGTTCAGGATGTCTTGGCCGGATGGGCGGGTGCGGATTATCGCCTTGAAAGCCGCACCGTTGCGGGCGGCGGGCTTTGATGCGGCGGTGGTCTGCACGGTGGCAGACATCACCGACCGTGAGCAACATGAGGCGGCGCTGAACGCGGCATTGCAGCGGGCGGAGGCGGGCAGCCGGGCGAAGTCGCAGTTTCTGGCGACAATGAGCCACGAGATCAGGACACCGCTGAACGGGGTTCTGGGCATGGCGGAAGTGCTGGGGCAGACACTGGAGCGGCCCGACCAGACAGCGATGGTGGGCACAATCCGGCAATCAGGGGAATTGCTGCTGTCGATCCTGAATGACATCCTCGATCTGGCCAAGATCGAAAGCGGACGGTTGGCATTGGAACAGCGGGTGTTTTCACCGCTGGAACTGGCAGAACGCACGGTGGCCTTGCATGGGGCGGGGGCGGATGGGCTGGTACTGCGGGTGGTCAATGACGGGGCCGATCTGCGGGTGGGCGATGATCTGCGCCTGATGCAGGTCATGCACAACGTGGTGGGCAATGCGGTGAAGTTCACGGAAAAGGGGGAGGTGACGGTGACGGTGACGTGGGGCGATCCGGGGCGTCTGGGCATCCGGATCAGCGATACGGGCATCGGGATGACGGACGCGCAATTGGCGCATGTGTTTGACGACTTTACCCAAGCGGATGGCAGCATCACGCGGCGCTTTGGCGGCACGGGGCTGGGCCTGACGATTTCCCCGCAATATCTATCCCCAGCGG
>JANNBG010000398.1:0-2138 GCA_031385205.1 Rhodobacterales bacterium | reverse complement strand
GCTATCCAACCGTCTTGCGCGAAGTCCGCAGCACCTTTGGCGTCACCCTGCCTGATCGGTTCGAGGCCGATTATCGCGCCCGCCTGTTGGCCGCCTTTGCGACCGACTTGAAAATCATGCCCGGTGTGGCCCGCGTGATTGCCAGCCTGCAGGTGCCCTATTGCCTCGCCACCTCCTCCAGCCCCGAACGCCTTGCCCATTCGCTGGCCCTGACCCAGCTTGCCGGCCTCTTCACGGGCCGCTGCTTTACGGCCAGCATGGTGGCGCGTGGCAAACCTGCACCTGACCTGTTTCTGCATGCCGCCCAGACCATGGGCGTGCCCCCCACCCGCTGCCTTGTGATCGAAGACAGCGAAACCGGTCTGCGTGCGGGCCTTGCCGCAGGCATGCAGGTCTGGCGCTTTACCGGCGGCAGTCATCTGGCAGGCATGGACCTGACCCCACCCCCCGATGCCACGCCGCACCTGAGTTTCGCGCATTTTGACGATTTTCCCGCCCTGTTGCACAGTAAGGCCCCCGCATGATCGACCGTGTTGAACCTGATGCCACGCCCTTGGACGATGCCGCCCGTGCGGGCTGGATGTATTATGTCGCAGGCCTGACCCAAGACCAGATTGCACAGGAACTGGGCGTCAGCCGTCAGCGTGCCCAACGCCTTGTCAGCCGGGCCATCGCCGAACGCCTGATCCGCGTGCGGCTGGAACATCGCGTGTCGGGCTGTCTGGATCTGGAGGCCGCCATGATGCGCCGCTTTGGCCTGCGTCTGGCCCGTGTCGCGCCATCCCTGCCCGCCAATATGGACCCCCTGCCCTCTGTCGCCCCCACGGCGGCGGCTGAAATTGAACGGGTGCTGCGGTCAACTGCGCCCTTGGTCATCGCCCTTGGCACCGGGCGCACCCTGCGCGCGGCGGTGGAGGAGCTGACGGCGATGGAATGCGAACAGCACCGTATTGTCAGTTTGAACGGCAACATCAGCCCCGATGGATCGGCCAGCTACTATGACGTCATCATGCGCATCGCCGATAAGGTCCGCGCACCGCATTATCCCATGCCCATGCCCGTCATTGCACAAAGCGTGGAAGAGCGGGAACTTTTCCATTCCCTCAAACCCATTCAGGCCGTGCTGAAACTGGCACGCGGCGCGGACGTGACCTTTGTTGGCGTCGGCCAGATGTCGGATGATGCCCCGCTGTTGCAGGACGGATTTCTGACCAAGGCCGAACTGAAGGCCATGCAAACCGCCGATGCGGCGGGTGAAGTGGCCGGTTGGGTCTATGATTCGGAAGGGCGTTATCTGGATACCGCCCTGACCACACGCGTCGCAGGCGTGCGCGTCACCACCGATACCGGAAAATCCGTCATCGCCATCGCCGCAGGACCGGGCAAGCTGACCGCCATCACCGCAGGCCTGAAGGGCCGCATTTTCAACGGTTTGATTACCGACGAACGCACAGCGAAGGCACTTCTCGATCAGCCCGAAACTTAACCGCTTTTCGCACAAAACTGTTGACTTGAAGGCATGTGATATGTGAGCAATCTTTCACTGATAGATCATTTGCTCAGTCAGAGCATCGGGAGGATCCAATGAATACACTGCTCCGCGCGCTTCTTGGCGCGACGGCTTTGTGTGCCCTGACGGGCGGCGCAATGGCCGAAACCACGATCACCGTCGCCACCGTAAACAACGGCGACATGATCCGCATGCAAGGCTTGATGGACGATTTTTATGCCAAGAACCCCGACATCAAAGTCGAATGGGTGACACTGGAAGAAAACGTCCTGCGCCAGAACGTGACCAACGACATCGCCACAGGTGGTGGCCAGTATGACGTTGTGACCATCGGCACCTATGAAGTGCCGATCTGGGGCAAGCAGGGCTGGCTGGAAAGCCTGAATGATCTGCCCGCAGATTTTGACATCGACGACATTCTGCCACCCATCCGTGCAGGCCTGACGGTTGACGGCCAGCTGCTGGCGTCGCCCTTCTATGGCGAGTCGTCCTTTGTGAACTACCGCAAGGATCTGGCTGAAAAGGCCGGGATCACCATCCCGGACGCGCCAACCTGGGATGACATCAAGGCCGCTGCTGCGGCAATGACCGATACCGAGGCTGGCATCTATGGCATCTGCCTGCGCGG
>JANNBG010000375.1:0-2644 GCA_031385205.1 Rhodobacterales bacterium | reverse complement strand
CTACCACGCTCTCTGGCGACAAGTCGGTGAGGTTTGCGACCTGTTCCAGCCGCAGGAATGCCGAAACTACTTCATGGCCGCAGGGTATGGTCGCAATTGAAAGCGACACGCTCTAACATCTGGACACCGCTGTTGGACATACCCTTATGTATAGTCTTTATGTCTATGTTATCCGCCTTGTGCTACAGTCTTGACAACTGTAGCACAAGATTTTATGTGCTACATACTCAGTAGAATGTAGCACAACATGTTAGATCATCACAGCGGCATCGCCCACGCGGCATATCATGACCTTCTTCGGTCACTTAAGGACGAACAATTTTCTGACATTCGCGGCAATCCGCATACTGAAAAACGCGGCAACCGAACCTACTGGTATGATATGTATCGCGTCGGCACAAAGGTCGTGAAGCGATATCTTGGTGAGGATTCCGTCGAAACGCAGGATCGTATCGCGCGGCACAAAGAAATTTCTGCGGCGCAGGAACACTACAAAATCAATCGTGCGCGCCTGATCCGCGTCTTGCGCGCCGAAGGCATGTCGTCCCTTGATCCCGCCACCGGGTCCATCATGTCTGCCTTGGCAGATGCTGGCACATTCCGGCTTGGCGGCACGCTTGTCGGCACACACGCCTTTCGTTTCTATGAAGGTGAACTAAATATCCGTGCGGCGCAGACAGATATGCTGCAAACAAATGACATCGACATCGCGCAATTTGAACGTTTGTCACTGGCGCTGGCTGTCGATGACAAGGTCGAAGGCGGCCTGAATGAAACCTTCAAAACCCTCAAGTTTGATCCCACACCTTCGCTGAACGGCAACTCCGTTTGGCGTTGGCGTCAAACGACATCACAAACTTTCGTCGAGTTTCTGACCCCATCCTTCAACGCCGACGAAGACATCCGCGATCTCCCCGCCCTTGGCGTATCGGCCCAGTCCCTGCATTTCCTCAACTACCTCATCGCCGACCCCATCCCCGCCGCCGCCCTGTATCGCTCTGGCGTGCTGATCCATATCCCGCGCCCCGAACGCTATGCCATCCACAAACTCATCGTCGCCAACCGCAGGCAGGGCGGCCCCGACGCCATAAAATCCCGCAAAGACCGCCTGCAAGCCGCCTTCCTGATCCGCGTCTTGGCGCAGGACCGTCCCGATGAATTGAATGAGGCCTACGCCGATGCCCTCTCACGCGGCCCCAAATGGGGCACCCATATCGCGACCAGCCTGCGGCATCTGCCCGATACCAAGGCCCTCTTGGCCGCGTTATAGAAAAAGGCCGCGCATCACTGCGCGGCCCCGATTTTCGCACGAAAATCGCGCCTGATTACATCTCGTCGAGCTTTTCGACTTCCTTCTGCAGCGCCTCTTTCGTCACCGTCTTTTCCGTCACTTTGGCAAGGCCCACAATGTGATCCACCACCTTGTCCTCAAACAACGGTGCCCGCAACTGCTGCTGCATCTGGGGGTTTTTCTGCACAAATTCAAAGAACTGGCGTTCCTGCCCCGGATACTGCCGCGCCGCTGCCAGCACCGCCTGCGTCATTTCCGCATCCGTCACCGTCACTTCGGCCTTGCGCCCGATTTCAGCCAGCACCAACCCCAACCGCACCCGACGCACGGCCAGCGTCTTGTGCTCGTCCGTTGTCTCGATCTCGCCGTGGTTATGGCCATGATCGTCCGGGTGCTCTTCATGATACAGCTGGTGCGAGATTTGCGCGGCTTCCGCCTCAACCAACTTGGCCGGCAGGTCGAACGACACCAACCCATCCAACTGGTCCAGCAATGACCGCTTCAGCACCGCGCGTGCGGCACCGGCGTATTCCGCCTCCAGCCGCTCGGCGATTTGCGCCTTCAGGGCCACCAGATCATCCGCGCCATACTTCTTGGCCAATTCATCATTCACTTCCGCCGGTTTCGGCTCTTTCACAGCCTTCACTGTGCAAGCAAACACCGCAGCCTTCCCCGCCAAATGCGCCGCACCGTAAGCCTCCGGGAATGTCACATTCACCGAAACCTCATCGCCAACCTTGGTGCCAGCCAGTTGCTCTTCAAACCCCGGAATGAACGACTTTGACCCCAGCACCAGCGGATAATCATCCGCTGTCCCGCCTTCAAAGAAATCGCCGTCGACCGAGCCCTTAAAGTCGATCACGATCTGATCGCCGTCTTTCGCCTTGGCACCCTTTTTGCGGTCATCGAACGACTGCGCCGACCCCGCAAGGTTCGCCAGCGCCTCATCCACCGCCGCACCCTCGGCCTTCACGATCAGCTTGGCCAGCTTGATCTTGCTGGCGTCCACCTCCGGGATCGGCGGCAAGGCCTCGTAGGTCATCTCGACCACCACGTCCTGCCCTTCGGCCCAGGTCTCGCCGTTCTGCATCTTGATTTCCGGCTGCAGGGCCGGACGGTCGCCCGACGTGTCGAAATGCGTCTTCATCGCCGCATCAATCGCCGACTGCATCGCATCGCCCAACAGGCGCGGGCCGTGCTGCTTGCGCAGCATCGCCATCGGCACCTTGCCTTTGCGGAAACCCTTCATCTCAATTTCCGGCTGCGCTTCCAGCAGTTTTTCCTGAACCTGCGCTTCCAGCTCGGCCGTCGTCACAGTGATGGTATAGCCGCGCTTGAGGCCTTCGTTCAGGG
>JANNBG010000373.1:0-19903 GCA_031385205.1 Rhodobacterales bacterium | reverse complement strand
CATGTCCAGCCAATGCCTCGTCGATGCCATTGTCGACGACTTCATACACCATATGGTGCAGACCCGATCCATCGTCGGTATCGCCGATATACATGCCAGGGCGCTTGCGCACGGCCTCTAGGCCTTTGAGAACTTTGATAGAATCGGCACCGTAGCTTTCGGTGTTCTTGGCGGCTTCAGCCATGCGTGGGCAACCCCTGTTCTTGTGCCGGGTTTATAGCGGCTGGGGATGGGATTGTCACGCGCAAGGCACAAGATTTAGCGTTTGGGCACAGTTTCGTTGTCACCTGTCCGACATATATCGGCGCTATCGCAAACAGGTCAGAAATCTGGTTCCAAGGACAACGCTATGACCCTGTCACACCTTCTGCAGATAGCCCTACTGATCGCCACAACCCCTGTCTGGGCGCAAACGGTGGCCGATGTTGCAACCGTTCTTGAAACCCCGCAACTGACAGAGGCGGACGCAGATGCAGATGCCGACGATCCGGCATTCTGGATCAACCCGGCGGATAGTGCGGGTACGCTGGTGATCACGGCGGTCAAGAATGGCGGCATCCGGGTGTATGATCTGAAGGGGATGCTTGTCCAATCCATCGCGGCAGAACCGGAAACAGATGCCGGCAACGGGCGGATCAACAATGTCGATGTGGTCTATGGAATGACCATGGTCGATGGCACGCAAATAGACGTCGCCATTGCCTCCGACCGTGGCCTAGATGTGCTGCGCATCTATCGCATTGATCCGGCGGGATTGACGGAGATTACAGACCTATCAGGAGGCCGCGCCTTTCCAATGAAACCAGACGCTGCTGGCGGCGCTGATCTGGACAATCCGCTCGACGATCAGATGAGCATTTACGGAATTGCAGGCTGGAAGGACGCAAGCGGGGAAGTCTATGCTGTGGTCACTCAACGCACCAACCCTCGGCTTGGCATCTTCACGCTGACCCCCACGCCAGACGGCAAGGTGACAGCAAAGATGCTGCATGATGTGCGGGTGCCCTTTGCCTTCATGGGGCAAGACCTGACGGTCGAATCTGACGATGACCCACTGATGGACTGGAACCCACAGTTCGAAGGCGTGACCATCGACCGCATGACGGGCATGATTTATGCGGGGCAAGAAGATGTTGGTATATGGCGCATCGACGCCGCCACGGGTGTGATTGAGGACGCTCCCCTGATCTCCACACGCGGCGCAGCGACAAGCCCCTTTACCATGCCCGACAGCCCTATTGCGCGCGATGTCGAGGGGCTGACCGTGTTCTACGGCACTTCAAAACGCTACCTTCTGGCCAGCAGCCAGGGTGGCGCACATGGCGACACCCGAGCACCCGACGCACCTTATGACGACAGCTTTGTGGTGTTCGATATCACCAAGGGATTTGATTATCTGGGCGCGTTTCGGATGACCGCGAGCGATACGCGCGACGCCGTGCAGGAAAGTGACGGGGCGGATGTGATGCCAATGGCGCTGCCCGGCTTTCCGAACGGAGTGATGGTCATGCAGGATGGCTATGACAACGATCTGAATGGTATGGATGGAGAGGTATCGTCCAGCAACTTCAAATACGTCGATTGGGCCAATGTGGCCAACAGCTTTATCCCGCCACTGGAGACGAATCCCACATTTGACCCGCGCAAATAGCGGGTCAGGTCAGTACAATCACGACGCCCACGCCGATCAGCAAGCAGCCTGAAATGACGTTGACCCTGCGCACGGCGGCAGGGGAAGACAGCAACTGCCGCGCGCGGGCAATGAACAGGGCAAGGCCCAGGTTGCCGAGCATGGGGATGCTGGCCGATACCAACAGAATGACGGCAACATCCCAGCCATTGACGCGGCCAAGGTCAAAGAAGCCGGGCAACATACCCATATAGAACAGGATGGCCTTGGGGTTACCAATCACGACGGCAACGCCCGTCAGAAACCCGGCCAGTCGCCCCGGTTTCGTCAGGCGCGCATCAGGCGTCACCTCACCGCTTTTACGCAACAGCAACACACCCATCATCACAAAGATCACCGCTGCCACCCGATGCAGTACAGTCAGGAAATCGCCAGAGACGGATTGAATCCACGACAGCCCAAAGATTGCCGACAAGGGCCAGACCGCATCGCCAATTGCCACGCCCACAGCCAGTGGCCAGGCACTCGCAAACCCACCCGTCAGGGTGCGGGCCGTTAGCGCCACCCAGACGGGGCCGGGTACTGCCCACAGCGCGAACATGCCACCTGCATAGAGCAGCAGGTCAAAAGCCGTGATGGTCACAACGTCACTGTTGAATAACCATCGGTTTCGGTCACGGTCACCATCTGCCCCCGTGCACCCAATGTGTCGAACAATGCGGCCTCTGTCCCTGTCATCATCGCCTGCGCGCCCAATGCACAAATTTCGTCATACAGCGCTGCCCTTCGCCCGGCATCCAGATGCGCCGCCACCTCATCCAACAACAGCACCGGCGCCGCCCCCACATCCGCCGCAAGCGCCCGTGCATTGGCAAGGATCAGGCTGATAAGCAGCGCCTTCTGCTCGCCCGTCGAACACCGCCCTGCCGCCACGCCCTTGGCCGCATAAATCGCATGCATATCCGCCCGGTGCGGCCCTATCAGCGTGCGCCCTGCCGCCAGATCACGCCTGCGCCCCTCGGCCCAGGCCTGTACAAGATCCTGCCCTGACACCTCGTCCTCTATCGTCAAATCCGCCGCCGGAAACGCCGTATCCGCCCCTGCCTGCGCCTCCATCAGCCGCGCCACCGATGCCGCCCGGTTCGCCATGATGGCCGTACCAGCGCGGGCCATCTGATCTTCCAGCACCGTGTACCAGCGCGCATCCGTCACCTGATCCTTCAGCAGCCGGTTGCGGTCGCGCATCGCGCGTTCATAATCCAGCACCGCCTCGGCATGGTCCGGCGCAAACGACAGCGTCATGCGGTCCAGAAACCGCCTGCGCCCCTCTGCCGCCTCGATCCACAACCGGTCCATCGCGGGTACCAGCCACACCACGCGGGCAACCCGCCCCAATGCCGCCTGCGTCGCCGCTTTGCCATCAATCCGCACCACCCGCGTGGCCTCACCTTCGGCAAAGGTTTCCACCTCGTGCACCGTCGTGACCCCCTGCACGCTTGCCGTCACCTTCCAGCCAAGGCTTTCCGGCCTGCGCGCCAACTCCTCCAACCCCGCCCGCCGCAACCCGCGCCCCGGTGACAACAGCGATACTGCCTCGATGATATTGGTCTTGCCTGCCCCGTTCGCCCCGACAATCGCCACGGGCCGCCCATCAAACGCCATCCGCGTCGCCTTGTGGCTGCGGAAATGCGAAAGGGTCAGGCCGGTCACCGCAAACCCCTGCACACCCGGCCCTTTCATCTTCCTCTAAATATCCTGGGGGTCCGAGGGCAAAGCCCCCGGGGCATTGTCACACGCGCATCGGCATGACGACGTAAACTGCGCTCATGTCATTGCCCTCGCGCATCAGCGTCGGGTCACCTGATGAATTGAACAGGAACACCGCATTTTCCCGGTCCACCTGTGACGCAATTTCCAACAGGTATTTCGCGTTGAAACCAATTTCCAACCGCTCGTCGCTGTACGCCACCGCCAGTTCTTCCTCAGCCGCACCTGAATCCGGCGCATTCACCGACAGGATCAGCCGATCCTCATCCAAAGACAGCTTCACCGCGCGTGACCGTTCCGATGACACTGTCGCCACCCGGTCCACCGCGCGCGCAAATTCCGTCGCGTCCACCTCCAGCCGCCGCGTGTTCCCTGTCGGGATGACGCGCGTGTAGTCCGGGAATGTACCGTCGATCACCTTGGAAGTCAGCGTCACCAAGGGCGTTGCAAAGCGGACCTTGGTTTCGCTCACCGACACCGCAATCGTCGCCTCGTCATCATCCAGCAGCTTGCGCAATTCGTTGACCGTCTTGCGCGGGACAATCACCCCCGCCATGTCTTCCGCCCCTGCTGGCAGGGGCGCGTCGATGCGGGCCAGCCGGTGGCCATCAGTTGCCACACAGCGCAAGACTTGCCCAGATTCGCCCGTCGCCACATGCAGATAGACGCCATTCAGATAATAGCGTGTTTCCTCGGTCGAAATCGCGAATTTCGCCTTATCGAACAGCCGCCGCAGCACGGGAGCCGGGGCCGAAAAGTTCGACGCATATTCCGATGAGGCCATGACCGGGAAATCCTCACGCGGCAAGGTGGCCAGGCTAAACGTTGACCGCCCTGCCGTGATGGTCAGTCGGCCCGTGGCCGCATCTTCGGCCAGCGATACGAGCGCCCCATCCGGCAGTTTGCGCACAATTTCATGCAGCATCACCGCCGAAACCGTCGTCGCACCGGGGCGTTCGACCATCGCAGGGGCGCGGTCCAGTACTTCGATATCCAGATCGGTGGCACGGAAACTGACCTGCGCGCCTTCCGCCTCGATCAGCACATTGGCGAGAATCGGAATGGTGTTGCGACGCTCCACCACTGATTGCGCCTGACCCAAGGCCTTGAGCAGCGTTGCCCGTTCAATGCTGATCTTCATCTGTCTATCCCCTTGTCCGGCCCCTTTTGCAGGGACGGCGAACCTAACGGCTTTTACGCGGTTCTCAAGCCCTTTTGAATGGCCTAGCCTTGCAACTGCCGCCGCAGCATCTGCAAGTCTTCAGCCATTTGCGTATCCTGCGCCATCAGCTCTTCAATCTTGCGCACGCCGTGCATGATCGTTGTGTGATCGCGCCCACCAAAACGACGGCCAATTTCTGGCAGGCTGCGCGGTGTCAACTGTTTGGCCAGATACATCGCAATCTGCCTTGGCCGCGCAATGGTGCGCATGCGCTTGGGGCCGATCATATCGGACAGACGCACATTGTAATGCTCGGCCACCTTGCGTTGGATTTCCTCGATCGTGATCTTGCGGTCAGAGGCGCGCAGGATGTCTGACAGGCAGTCCTGCGTCAGTTCCAGCGTGATTTCGCGGCCTACAAGGCTGGCAAAGGCGAACAACCGCGTCAAAGCCCCTTCCAACACGCGCACGTTGGTGGTGATGCGATGCGCCAGAAACTCCAACACGCCATCGGCCAGCACGAGACCCTTGTACTGCAGGCGGTAATATTCAGCCTTCTGCTGCAAAATCCCCAGACGCAGTTCATAGTCCGTTGGGTGCAAGTCCACCACCAGCCCGCATTGCAGGCGGCTTTTGATGCGGTCTTCCAGATCCTTGATCTCGCCCGGCGCGCGGTCGGCGGATATGACGATCTGCTTGTTCTGATCGACCAGCGCGTTGAAGGTGTGAAAGAACTCTTCCTGCGTGCTGTCCTTGCCCGCGATGAACTGCACGTCATCGACCATCAACACATCAACAGACCGGAACAAGCCCTTGAAATCCATCACAGACCGGTCACGCAGGGCTTGCACGAAACGATACATGAACTGTTCGGCAGACAGATATAGCACGCGCAATTCGGGCTGCTTTTCCTGCAAATCATGCGCGATGGCATGCATCAGATGCGTCTTGCCCAGACCGACGCCGCCATAAAGGAACAGCGGGTTGAACGTCACCGGCCCGCCTTCCGATACGCGGCGCGCTGCGGCGTGGGCCAGCTCGTTCGGTTTGCCCACCACAAAACTGTCAAAGGTAAAGCGTGCATCCAGCGGTGCGCCGGGCAGGTCGTCGTCATTGGCGGCCTTGGGCCGTGGCGGGCTGCGCGTGGGGGCCGGGCTTGATTTCGCAGCCGGCGCTTTGCACACCACAAACTCGATCCGGTCCACGACAGAACCTGAGGCCACCATTTGCGCACGGATGTGATCTGCAAAATTGCGCGAGACCCAGTTTCCGAAAAACGTTGTCGGCACTTCAAACTGCGCCACGCCATCATTGAAGTCCGTCAACGACAGTGGTTCGATCCACGTCGTGTAGTTGTTTTTGCCGACACGTTTCAGCAACTCTGCTTTTACTAGTACCCACGTTTCATTCGTCATGCTTGCAGACCTGTCCGACTTAATGGTCCAGTCATCGCGACCGGCCCCAACCACCCCCAATTGCAACACACGTCTTAGCCCAACGTGGCAGGGCAACGGCCCCGGCCATTGTGGCATGACACAAGGGACAGAGATTGGCCCGCCTGTGCCAAGACTGCACAACCGCCAACATCCCATCAAACTGCCGAAGCAATTTGTGAAAGCCCTTGATCATAAAGTGAATTCACTTATCGCAGTGTAAGTGTTGGCAACAACACCACGACAAATTCACCGATTGATCCCTGGCACTGCCCCCATGACGACGTGAATCGCTTATGTGACGGTAGCCATGCCGCCATGATCTGCGCAACTGATCTTACGGCTTGACAGAACATTACCATTCGCGAAACCCATGGCGCTTGCAAAATGGCAACGGCGGGTTGCAGATCGTTTCTGAAAACGAAAAAGCGCACCCGGATGGATGCGCTGTTTTCAGATCAGATCGGTGGCGAATCAGGCGGCGACAGCAACCGTGCCTTTGACGCGCGATGACAGGCGCGACATTTTGCGCGCGACGGTGTTCTTGTGCAGAACGCCCTTCGACACACCACGCGCCAGTTCAGGCTGAGCAGCCTTTAACGCGGCAGCAGCAGCAGTCTGGTCACCCGAGGCAATCGCCTCTTCGACTTTACGCAGGAACGTGCGGATCCGCGACCGACGCGCCTTGTTCACGGCATAGCGTGCTTCGGATTGACGTGCGCGCTTTTTGGACTGGGGCGTATTGGCCATAAGGGTACTTCCGGTTCATCGTGTCAATTCTCAAGCGGTCCCTTTAGGGCCGACTCGCCGCGCTGTCAACCGCAAGGGATCACTTGTCGCGGAATTGCGGGGTGCGTTTTTCGACAAAGGCCGCCATGCCCTCTTTCTGATCCTCAGTCGCAAACAGCGCGTGGAACAGGCGTCGTTCAAACAGCAGGCCTTCGCGCAGGGATGTTTCCTGTGCGCGGTTCACCGCCTCTTTCACGGCCATCACGGCGAGGGTCGATTTTTCCGTGATCTTCTTTGCGGCTTTCATCGCCTCTTCCAAAAGGCTCGCAGCGGGAACCACACGCGAGACGAGGCCACAACGTTCCGCCTCGGCTGCATCCATGAACCGGCCCGTCAGGTGCATTTCCATCGACTTTGATTTACCAACAAACCGTGTCAGCCGCTGCGTGCCGCCAAGACCCGCCACGACGCCCAGATTGATTTCCGGCTGGCCAAACTTGGCGGTATCCGCCGCGATGATGAAATCGCACATCATGGCCAGTTCGCAGCCACCGCCCAGCGCATAGCCCGCAACAGCCGCGATGATGGGCTTGCGGGTGCGCAGCAGGGCTTCGGTTTCGGTGGCAAAAAGATCACTGCTGAAGACGTCGACAAAGCTTTGCTTGGCCATTTCGCGCACGTCGGCCCCGGCGGCAAAGGCCTTGTCGGACCCGGTCAGCACGATGCAGCGCACGTTATCATTGCGGTCTGCGGCTGTGGTGACGGTGGCGAGTTCGCGCATCATCGTCAGGTTGATCGCGTTCATGGCATCGGGGCGGTGCAGGCGGATCAGGGCAATGTCATCCTTGATCTCGACGATCAGCGTTTCATAAGCCACGGCATCCCCCATTGACAGCAAACGCCTGTGTATCAGCCGCGAGGTGCGGGGCCAAGGTTACCTTTGGCAGGTGGGGCAATAGAAAGACGAGCGCCCCGATTGCACCATGCGCGCGATGGCGCTGTGGCAGCCGGGGGTAGCACAAGTCTCGCCTTCGCGATCATAAACCTGAAAGCGGTGCTGGAAATAGCCAAGTTCCCCGTCCGTCTGACGATAGTCGCGCAGCGACGACCCACCTGCGATAATCGCCTCTTCCAGCACTTGCCGGATGATGGGTACGAGACCGCCAACGCGTTTGGCCGCAATCTGGCCCGCTTTCCGTGCCGGGTTTATTCCTGCGCGGAACAGCACTTCACACACATAGATATTGCCTAGGCCTGCGATGATGCGCTGATCCAGTAGCGCCGATTTGATCGGTGTATTCCGGTCCTTCAGGCGCGCCACCAGATACGCGTCGTTGAAGTCATTGCCCAACGGCTCCGGCCCCAAGGCCGCCAGCAACGGGTGCAGGTCCGCCGTGGCCGTGGGCATCAAGTCCATCGCGCCAAACCGGCGCGCATCGTTAAAGGTGACACGCGCGCCTTGCGCCATATCCAGCACAACATGGTCATGCTTGGCAGGGGCCGGGTGGTCATGGTGAAAATCGCCCAGCATGCCGCCGGAAATCAACATGCGCCCCGACATGCCAAGATGGATCAGCAACGTCTCACCCGATGCCAGATCCGCCAGAATATACTTTGACCTGCGCCGCAGCCCCAGCACCCGTTGCCCCGTCAACCGCGCGGCCATGTTCGGCGGAAAGGGCCAGCGTAAATCCGGGCGGTTGACCTGCGCACTTGCAATGACCTGCCCCTCCATCACGGGCAACAGGCCACGGCGTACCGTTTCAACTTCGGGCAGTTCAGGCATTGTGTCCCTGTTGCCGCATTGCAGCGGCGTGTTCTTCACCTATAACACAGCTTGGATCAGGGGACGGCGCGCGATGCAAGACCAAGACGGTACAACCCATTTCGGTTTTCAGACCGTTCCCGAAGGCGACAAAGCCGGGATGGTGCATGGCGTGTTCACGCGTGTGGCGTCGAAGTATGACATCATGAATGATCTGATGTCGGGCGGTGTGCATCGGTTGTGGAAAGACGCGATGATGGATTGGCTGGCCCCAAGGGCCGGTCAGCGATTGCTGGATGTGGCGGGGGGCACAGGCGATGTGGCGTTCCGGTTTTTGAAACGCGCGCCGTCTGCCACGGCGACCGTGCTGGACATGACCGAGAATATGCTGATCGAAGGCCGCAAACGGGCCGAGGCGGATAAGTTAGCCGCCAGTCTGGACTGGGTCGTCGGCGACGCGATGGCCCTGCCCTTTGCCGCCAATACCTTTGACATCTATACCATCAGCTTTGGCATCCGGAATGTCACCCGCATCGCTGATGCGCTGACCGAGGCGTACCGCGTGCTGCGCCCCGGGGGGCGGTTGATGGTGCTGGAATTCAGCCGCATCCCGAATGACCTGATGCAAAAGGCCTATGATCTGTATTCTTTCACCGTCATCCCGCGCATGGGGCAAATGGTGACGGGTGATCGTGACAGTTATCAGTATCTGGTCGAATCTATCCGCAAATTCCCCGATCAGGACACTTTCGCGAGCATGATCCGCACCGCCGGGTTCGGGCAGGTCAGCTATCGCAACCTGACCATGGGTGTGGCAGCCTTGCATTCGGGGTGGAAGATCTGACGTGAGGGGCCCCCACAACATCATCCGGCTGGTGCGCACATTGGCCACGCTGGAACGGACAGGTGCCATTGGCGTGGTGCTGGAGGCGTTTCATGCCCCCCCACGCCTGCGCTTTGTGGCACGCGTGCTGGGTTGGCCGTTCAAATGGCTGGGGCACAAGGGCGATACATCGCTGCCGCCTGCCACGCGTGCGCTGACGGCACTGGGGCCTGCCTACATCAAATTCGGGCAGATTCTGTCGACCCGTCCCGATGTGGTGGGCGAGGAATTGGCGCAGCAGTTGAAGTATCTGCAAGACAAGCTGCCGCCTTTCCCCAACGCCATTGCCATCAAGATGATCGAGCGGGAACTGGAACTGCCACTTTCGCAGATGTTTTCTGAATTCTCGGAACCTGTTGCTGCGGCATCCATTGCACAGGTCCATAAGGCGCGGTTGGCGGGAACCGGGCAAGAGGTGGCGGTCAAGGTTTTGCGCCCCAATATCGAGCGGGCCTTTCGCAAGGATATCGACGCCTTCTATTTTGCCGCGCGCGCCATCGAACTGCTGGCCCCTTCAGCACGACGGTTGCGGCCGATGGATGTGGTCACGCATTTCGACGGTGTGGTGCAAGGCGAGCTGGATTTCCGGCTGGAAAGCAGTGCTGCAGCCGAATTTGCGGCGAACACGGAAAAGGATGCAGGCTTCCAGGTGCCACGGCCCATCTGGTACCTTTCGGGCCGCACGGTGATGACGCTGGACTGGGCCGAAGGCATCAGCATGGCGGACAATGCGGCCATTGATGCCGCAGGGCATGATCGGCGTGTTCTGGGTGCGCGGGTCATGCAGTTGTTTCTGAACCACGCGCTGCGTGATGGGTATTTCCATGCAGATATGCACCAAGGCAACCTGAAGGTCGCGGCGAACGGCAACATCATCGCTTATGACTTCGGCATCATGGGGCGGCTGGATGAATATACCCGGCGTGTCTATGCCGAGATTCTGTTCGGTTTCATCCGCAAGGATTATCGGCGCGTGGCCGAGGTGCATTTTGAGGCGGGTTATGTGCCTGCGGACCGTGACATTGACGAATTCGCGCGGGCTTTACGCGCCGTGGGTGAGCCGATCTTTGGCATGGATGCCAGCCGCATTTCGATGGCGCGCCTGCTGACCTATCTGTTCGAGGTGACGGAACGGTTCGGCATGGAAACGCGGACGGAACTGATCCTGCTGCAGCGGACGATGGTGGTGGTTGAAGGTGTGGCACGGGGTCTGGACCCCAACCTGAACATCTGGGAAGTGGCTCAACCGATTGTGTCAAGTTACGTCAGCAAGAACGTCGGCCCACGCGCGCTGCTGCGTGATCTTGCGCGGACCGCGCAAGTGCTGGCACGGTTTGGGCCGAAACTGCCGCGCATGGTGGAAAGCGCGCTGATTGCGCGAGCCGACAAGCCCACACCTTTGCCACCCCGGCGCGAATTGCGCACCTTGGCCTTCATCGCCAGTGGGGCCGCTTTGGTGGCGTTGGGCGTGTGGATCGGTACGCTGATCTGACGTCAGGCAGCACTGCGCAGCGCGGTGATCTTGTTGGCAGGTACCTCTATCCCGCCTTCCAGTATCAGCACGGTGCCAGACGGCGTGCCCCGCGCCTCCATGATTTTGGCGTAGGATTCCATGGGTGTGGTGACCAGCAAGTCATCACCCTGATAGCTTTCCAGAGACAGGGTGTATTTCCCGTCCGGCAAATCGGCCCCCGTGATGCCCTTGCCGTGCCAAATGTAGGGGTCCGTGCTGACCGGCACATCCTCGCGCCCCACCACATCACCGCTTGCGTTTTTCACTACCAGCACCGCCCGATCTGCGGCCGCCGCCGGGTTGGGGGCCAATGTCACCGGATCGCCATCCATCCAGACCGGCGCATCCGCCCGCGCCTCCTGGCCCACCCAGCCTGCCATTTGCGCCATGCCCAAAAGACCAAACTGCTGACCCAGCGATTCCAACAATTGGTTGGTTTTGACTGATTGTTCGACACCGGAAAAGGTGGCCAGCTGCACGGCATAATCGGCAGAATCAATCGGGTTCAGCGGGTCTTGGTTCTGCATTTGCGTGGTGAGCATTTTGAGGAACGTCGTGAAATCTGAACTGATCGCGGCAGGTTGGGCTGCAGGCGTGGGCGTGGTGGGCGTGGTGGCAGTAAAGACTTCCATGGGGATATCCTTTCAAAGGCGCAGATCAAGCGCGCCGGATTGCATGATATGGGGGAGGGTGTTGGGGGTGGGAGGCGTGGGGACAAAGCTGTCTGGCACAAGGTCTGGCAAGACATCCTGCCGGGGTGGCGTACGATGGGCAAAGCCTTGCTGGCCTGCCAGATCAAAGCTGATGGTTGGGCTGGTGATGCCGGACTGGCGCAGGTCGGCAACAAACTGATCGGCATGTTTGCGCAGCAAATCGCGGGTTTCAGGCCGGTCGACAATGACGGTGATGGTCATAGCCTTGTCGTCACCGCGCATGGTGACCTGAATGGCGCCAAGTTCGACCGGATCAAGGCGCAGCGCGACACCCTGCTTTTCATCATGCTTTGCGAGGGACACAAGGGTTTGTGGCAGGTTGGCAATGCTGACAGGATCAGTCGTGATGACCGCGCGCGGGGTGGCATGATGCGGCGTTTGCACGAGGAAGGGCGCGGTTGCCGTGCCGGGATCAGTGGTTGGCCGAAGAGGTGCATTTGCGTCTGGTGCTGCAGGAACCGCCACCTCATCCGGTGGGATTTCAGGCTCTGACATGGTCGAAACTGGCGGTTCAGGCAGCAAAAGTGGGGTTTGCGCTGGGCTCTTGGAGCCGCTACTGACCCGCGCCGCAAAGGCACTTTCAGCGGTCGAAGGGCGCGGTTCTTTTGGCACAACAGGGCGGTGCATCAGATGCAGAACTGACGGGGCCGCCGGCAATTCCGCTGGGGTCAACGTTGCTGGCTGCACAATTGGGGTCACCGCAGACGCGGACGTCGCCGTCTGGACTGGGGGCGATTGGGTGGCTGCAATCGCAATGACTGGGCCTGATGCAGGGGGCATTGATGGCTGGCCCTCAGCGCGTTTGACAGCAGCGTCCGGCAGAGCTGCCCATAAGGTGCGCGGTACCCCAAGGCAGGGGGGCGTCGCGCCATCTGCTGAATGGGTGATGGGCTGCGGCGGTGGCCCCTGCGCAGTAATGGGGATTACAGGAATGGCGGGCCTGTTTGTTGCTTGCGCGGCAAACACAGCAGGCTCGATCTTGGGCAAAGTTTGGGTCACCTGCAGGTCTGGCAGCGGCAAGGGGGCATGTGACGCCCGGCCAAAGCCAAGATGATCCGCTATGGCCCGTTCCGCTGGCACGTCACCTTTTGCCGGGAATAGCGCAACACGCGGTTCAATCTTGGCGGCTGTGGCGGTGACAGGCATCAGGCGCGCGCGCTGCGGCGCGTCCGAAAAGGGGGGTGGTGGCAATGCGCCGATATGCGCCGGAACCGTGACCACGTCTGGCGCTACGTCCGGGGGCCCATCTGGTTCTGCCTGCTCTGGCACTGATGGCAGTAATCCCGACAGTCCCTTTTGCACCACGCGCGGGGCCGGATCAAAGGACAACAACCTTGGTGCCATCAAGGGGGCTGTCAATGGGACAACGGGCAGCAGTTGGGATGATGGCGTGATGATATCCCGTGTCGGTGGCAAAGGTGCCGACGCGGGTACAGGCAAAGGCAAGGGCAGAACGATATCCGCATGTGCAGTCAATGCATCAGGATCATCTGCCTGCGGTATTTCATCATCAATCACCACCGGCACGTCCACCTGACCAGCCAGCGCCGCAACCGGCTGTTCGCCCCCAATCGCCATCATCATCGCCAGAAACGCATCACCCAAGGGCACGGCCGCCACCGAAAGGGCAGGCAGGACGCTGGGCTGGGCTGGTGCAACAATCGGAATCATCTGGCCTGCGACTTCTGCCTCGGGTGCGCTGTTCTTGCCATGCGCTGGTTACTGACTGTTTACCGCCATGCCCCATAGTCCTGAAAATCTGATCCAACATACCGAGAGGCCGCCATGACTCTGCCCCCCCTTGCCCCCACCCCCCGCACCGACAGCGCGCGTGACGCTATTCTGCGCGTCAAAGCCAATGAGCTGGAGGCGGCCTTCCTGTCGGAAATGCTGTCTTATACCGGCATGGACAAGGCCGCCGATTCCTTTGGTGGCGGCCATGGCGAAGAACAATTCGCGTCGTTTTTGCGCCAGGAACACGCCAAAGCCATCGTTGCCACCGGCGGGATCGGGCTGGCCGAACAGTTGTTCCAGTCATTGACCGCCCATCCGGGACCAACGCCATGAAGACCGATGTGCTGATCGCCGCACTTGATTCGGTTCACACGGCTATTCTGACGGGGCAGGTTACTGGTCTGACGCATTTGACACAAATGATCGGTGAAGAAGCCTCTGATCTCACGTTCGCCACCCAACCTGAATTGCAGATCATTCGCCAAAAGGCCGCACGCAATGCGCTGTGCCTGCAAGCCGCAATGAAGGGTATCCGCGCCGCCCAGCGCCGCCTTGCCGAATTGCGCCAGGCCAGTGCGGGTCATGTGACCTATGACCAGAACGGGCAACGCGCCAGCCTTGGTGCAGCCAGCGGTAACCTGCGTCAACGCATCTGAATTGCCTCAATTCCAAGGCAATTTGGATGGCCGTCTTAGCAAAGCCGTAAGGATTGACGGTCATTCCTGACAAGGCATCCCGAACGGGGTGGCGCAGCTAGGAACTCCCGGACTGCATTGGCCAGAAAGCCCATCCTGCCGCCCGATATGCGGTGAAAACCGCCACGCGAAACGCGATGGCCACTTGAAGGGAAAAGACGATGTCATCCATTTTGACAAACAATGGCGCGATGGTTGCCCTGCAGACGATGAAGGGCATCAGTCGCAGCATGTCCATGACGCAGTCCGAAATTTCGACCGGCAAGACCGTCTCCACGGCCAAGGACAACTCGGCCATCTGGGCGATCTCGAAGGTCATGGAATCGGATGTGAAGGGCTTCAAGGGCATTTCTGACAGTCTCGCCGTGGGGTCTTCGACGATTTCCGTGGCACGGCAGGCGTCGGAAACAGTCACTGACCTGCTGACCGAGGTGAAGGGCAAGATCGTGGCCGCGCAGGCGTCCAACGTTGACCGCACAAAGATTCAGACCGATATCGTGGCCCTGCGTGACCAGATCGCGTCTGTGGTCGGCGCCGCACAATTCAACGGGCTGAACCTCGTGAATGGCACACAAACCACGGTGGATGTGCTGTCATCGCTGGATCGGTCCGCCACAAACGTATCCGCCTCATCCATCTCGGTCGCAGCACAGAACCTGTCGACCGGGGCCTATGTCGCAAAAGCCCTGCTGACCGGGACAAGCGGTGCAGCCGCCTCTGGCGATACAGCCGGATTCTCGCTCGACGCGGCAACCGGCGCGGGTACAATCACCTTGGTTGAACCGGGTGTCACGCCCACAACGTCCTTTGTGGCGGGTGATAAAGTGTCCATCACCTTTGGCAAGAAAACCGCCAGCTATACGGTGTCTGCGGCGGACGCAGCCGCCACGACAACCGCCGACATTGTGGCCGTCGGCCTGAAAAGCGCGGTCGAGGCGTTGGGCATAACTGGCCTTTCGGTGAACTATAACAGTGCTGCGCCCGGTGTGCTGGCCCTGACCAATGCAGGCACAACCGCGCTGTCGGCCAGCATGCAGGTGACAAACGCGGGGGCTGGTGGTTTGGCCACCTTGGCGGCTGTCGATGTCTCGACCGGGCCGGGTGCCACTGCGGCACTGGGCAACATCGAATCGCTGATCCAAACGTCGATCAATGCGGCAGCGTCCTTTGGTTCGGTGCAAAAACGCATCGAAATTCAAAGCGACTTTGTGGGCAAGCTGACCGATGCGCTGAAATCCGGCATCGGCGCGATGGTGGACGCCGATATGGAAGAAGCATCCGCAAGGTTGCAGGCCCTGCAGGTGCAACAGCAGTTGAGCACGCAGGCCTTGTCGATTGCCAACCAGCAGCCACAGAACGTGCTGGCCTTGTTCCGGTAAGTAAATGGTGCGGGCCGGGGGCAAAACCTCCGGCCTTATTCGCTGATCCCCAACCCCACCGGACGGATACCCCATGACCCAAGCACAACTGGCCTATAGCAGCTATTCCCGCCCCGAAGCCCCGATGCGGTCTTCCCGCAGCATCGAATACGACATCCTTGCACGCATGACCCAACGCCTGACCGCCGCCGCGCGCCGCAAGACCGAAGATTTCGCAGGGCTTGCCGCCGCCCTGCACGACAATCAACGCCTGTGGTCTACCTTTGCCGCCGATGTGGCAGATGATGACAATGGCTTGCCACAGGCCCTGCGCGCAAAGCTGTTCTACCTGTTCGAATTTACCGTCATGCACAGCCGCAACATCCTTGACGGGCGTGGGTCTGTCGATGTGCTGGTCGACATCAACACCGCCGTCATGCGCGGGTTGCGCGGTGATGTGGGCGGTGCGACATGAGCGGACTTGTCTTGAAGCTCGGCCCGGGTGAACGCGTGCTTATCAACGGGGCTGTCATCGAAAACGGTGAGCGGCGGTCACGTCTGGCGATCATGACGCCAAATGCACATATCCTGCGTCTGCGCGATGCGATCCACCCAGAAGAGGTGAACACGCCCGTGCGCCGCGTCTGCTACATCGCGCAACTTGTGCTGTCAGGGGATACCGACCCCGAAGATGCCAAGATGCAGCTGCTGCGCGGGATCGAACAACTCAGCCAGGTTCTCACGGATTTTGACAGCCGCGCCTTGCTGTCGCAGGCCACAGCGGCAGTGCTGGAAACCAACCATTATCAGGCGCTGAAAGCGTTGCGCGGGCTGTTGCCACGCGAAGAACGCCTGTTCGCGGCGGCCCCCGCATGACGTTTTCGCCCATCCTGCCGCAATCCGGCTATGCAGGGTGGGCGTTCCTGAAACGCACGATGGTGGCGCAGAAGGCCACATTGGTTGCGACCGCCCCTTTGAAGCGGGACGAGGACTACTTTCGGGCCAGGATCGGGGCGATCAATACGGCAGAGGAACTGGTCAAGGACAAGCGCCTGCTGCGGGTGGCGCTGACGGCTTACGGGTTAGAGGGCGATGTCAACAATACCTATTTCATCAAACGCGTGCTGGCGGATGGCACGCTGACCACAGGTGCGTTGGCCAACAAGCTGGCGGATAAGCAGTATCAGAAATTCTCGGCGGCCTTCGGGTTTGGCGATTTCAAGACACCGCGCAACAAGCTGTCGGATTTCGCGGATAAGACTCTGGCGCTGTATGAAACGCGGCAGTTCGAGGCGGCGGTGGGCACGCAAAGCACGGACATGCGGCTGGCGTTGAACATCGAGCGGGAATTGCCGGCGCTGGCCAAAAAGCCGGTAAGCGAGGATTCAATGTGGTATGCGGTGATGGGCAACACGGCAATGCGCAAGGTATTTGAACAAGCCCTCAGCCTGCCTGCAAGTTTCGGGGCGATTGATCTGGATCGGCAATTGACCACGCTGAAGACAAGAACGGAAAGCATGTTCGGCTCGCCATCAGTCAAGCAGTTCACAGACCCGGCGCAGGTGGAAAAGCTGGTACGGCAGTTTCTGGTGCGGTCGGACGAGGGGGTAGCATCCGGCACGACACGCGGGGCGATGGCGTTGCAATTGCTGCAGGCGGGGCGATGAGGCGCCCTTTTGCCGCCCCGGACCTGATCCGGGGCCTTGCGTCGCCGCGTGCTGCGACCAGCGCCTGACACCCCGCGCCCAATGACCGGCGTCACTTGCGCCCCAGACACTCCTTCAACCGCTGAAAGCTGCCCTCAACGCCATCCGCTGGGGCCATTTCGGCCACAAAGCCATCCAGTGCGGGCCAGACTTTGATTGCCTCATCGACCTGCGCATCGGAGCCCTTCGCGTAAAGCCCCGCTTGAATCATCAGCTCCGCCCTGTCCCACACGCCCAGCAACCGCCTTGCATCGGCGATAAGCAGGTTTTCATCTGGCGTGGCTGCCTCCGGCAAACTCCGCGAGACGGACCGCAACAGATCAATCGCGGGATACCGCCCACGTTCGGCAATCTTGCGGTCCATCACCACATGGCCATCCAGCACACCACGCAGGATATCGGCAACCGGCCCGTCCATATCGGACCCCGCCACCAGCACGGAAAACACGGCTGTGATATCGCCCGCACCTTCAGGCCCCGGCCCTGCGCGTTCGGCCAAGCCCATGATGAGCGACGAGGTTGAAGGGGGGAAACCTGCCAAAGACGCCTCCTCACCCGCCGCCAGCGCCACCTCGCGATGCGCCTCGGCAAAGCGGGTGACGGAGTCCACCAGGAACAGCACCTGCAGGCCCTGATCGCGGAAATGTTCGGCCACGGCCATCGCCGTCCAGGCACATCGCCTGCGCACCAGCGCCGATTGGTCGGATGTGGCCGCCACGATGACTGACCGCGCCATGCCTTCGGCCCCCAGCACACGTTCGGTAAATTCGCGCAGTTCACGCCCGCGTTCACCGACCAGCGCGATGACCACCACATCTGCCGCCACACCCCGCGCAAACCGCGCGAGCAGGGACGACTTCCCCACACCAGAGCCTGCGAACAACCCGATCCGCTGGCCACATACCAAGGGCAACAGCGTGTCGAACACGGCCACGCCAGTGGACAACCGCCCGCCCAGCCGCTTGCGTTTCACGGCAGCAGGTGGATTGGCGCGAATGTCGCGCGCAACGGCCCCCCGCATGAGGGCGCGCCCGTCCAGAGGCTGGCCAAAGGCATCGACGATGCGGCCGATCCAACTGTCATCCGGTGCCACTTCGGCTGTGCCGACTAACGCCACCGTCTCACCCATGGCGATGCCTTCGAGGTTGCCATCGGGAAGGATGATGCAGCCGGCATCGGAAAGGCGCAAAACCTCGCCCCCGATGTCCCGGCCACTTTTGATGATGACCCGGTCACCCAGCCGTGCGGCCAACCCGAACCCCACCACACGCAAGGTGCCACGCGACACCTCTGCTACCCGGCCTATGCGCGCCTGTACGCCGACGCGGCCAATTTCGGAACAAAGCAAGTCAAAATAATCGGCCATGGGATTCTTCCTTTGTTCTCTGCTTACCCTTTCTAAAGGAATCACCCTTAAGCCTTGGTGAAGGTAGTCGAGGGAGAAGCCCCGATGTTTGAAAAACTCGAAATCACGGCCATGGCGCAGGCGATGGCGGCCCATGCGGGGGCACGGCTTGGCGCCATTGCGCGCAATGTGGCCAATGCGGATACGCCCGGCTATGTGACGCAAGATGTGGCGGATTTTGCCGATGTCTGGCGCGAATCGGGTGAAATGCGCACAACGCGTCCAGGGCATATCGGTGCGGCCAGCAGCCATATGAACACGGACAGTTTTGATAGCGCAGGCCACGCGTCGCCCAACGGCAATACCGTGTCGTTGGAGGCGGAGATGGTCAAGATGGTGGAAACGCGCCAGCAAAGCGATATGGCCATGGCGATCTACCGGGGCACGTCGGATGTGATCCGCGCAAGCCTTGGGCGGCGGTAGCGGCGATGAATGACCTGACATCGTCACTCAGCTATGCGGCGTCGGGGATGGAGGCGCAGGCAATGCGTCTGCGGCATGTGTCTGAAAACATCGCGAATGCGGATACGCCGGGATACCAGCGTAAACTCACGTCATTTCACGAAGAGATGGGCCGGGTTGCACTGGGCCCGGTGCGGCTGGACCACAGCACAGCCACGCCGATTTACGACCCCGGCCACCCCTTGGCTGATGAAACCGGTCACTATGATGGATCGAACGTCGATCTGGTGATTGAAATTGCTGACGCGCGTGAGGCGCAGCGGAGTTACGAGGCGAACCTTCGGGTGTTCGATCAGGCGCGGCAAATGACGCAAAGCCTGTTCGAATTGCTGCGTCGGTAAGGGAGAAACACGATGGATGTCAGAACCTCATTCGCGGCGCAAAGTTATGCGCAGGCCCGCACGGCAGCGGCCCCGGAACCGGGCAGCGCATCACAAGGCTTTGCCAAACTGGCGGCGTCTTTCACGGATGTGATGAACAGCCACGAAACCGTGGCACGGGCGGCGATGACGGGCGGGGCGGACCCGCACGCGTTGGTGCAGGCCCTAGCGTCGTCTCAGATGGCTGTGGAAACGGTAGCGACGGTACGGGACAAGGTGGTCGAGGCATATCAGGAAATTCTGAGGATGCCGATATGACCGATGGCGCAATTTTCGATGTCCTGCGGCAGGGCCTTTGGATTGCCGTGCTGATTTCCGCGCCATTGCTGACCGTGGCGTTGGTGGCGGGCGTGATCGTGGGCTTGTTTCAGGCGCTGACATCCGTGCAGGAAATGACGCTGACCTTTGTACCCAAAGTGGGCGCGATGCTGATCGTCTTTTGGGTGTCGATGTCATTCATGACCTCTACCTTGGTCAGCTTTTTTACCGATGACCTGATCCCTCTGATCGCAGGCAGTTAGGCATGGACAACATCGGATACACCACGTTGACCCGCCAATCCGGCCTG